>JAULXA010000206.1:0-1624 GCA_032118875.1 Flavobacterium sp. | reverse complement strand
ACGAATATGCGAATACTCAATGTTTCTATCTCAGATATGGAGTTTAACAACTTGGGTATCAAAAATGAAAATATAACTTTCACTGAGTTTATAGAGCTGGTTAGAAGGGAAGTAATGCGAAATAACTTAAATAACTGCTTAGCTTTAGCAGAGAAATATGGTTTGTCCTCCATGACAATGAATGAAATAAATGAAGAGATAAAATTGGTTAGAAATGCAAAAAATCGTCATTGATACCAATTATTGTACATTTGCGTTACAATAAAACCTAGAAAAATGACATATAAACAAGTTTGTAAAGTGACAAATAATCAAGTCGTTATTAATTTACCTCCGAACTTTGTTAATAAACAACAAGTAACAGTGGTAATTGAAGATGTTTTTGATACAAAAGCACAAAAATTAGAGCAACTTAAAGCTGCTCTTAACGACCCGTTATTTCTAGCAGACATAAAAGAAGTACAAAATGACTTTGACGCTGTAGACCACGAAACGCTATGACCGTAAAGAGGTGGAATATTTATAGAGCAAATCTAGACCCTGTGGTTGGCTCTGAACAAGGTAAGTCAAGACCTGTAATAATCATAAGTGAAGATGAAATTAACAATCTACTTAATACTGTAAACATTATTCCTATCACATCTCGAAAAGATGGAAGAATAATTTATCCAAATGAAGTTTTAATTCCTGCTAATAATTTTGGACTTACCAACGAATCAATTGCTCTATGTCATCAGATAAGGACTATTGATAAAAAACGAATGGCACAAGAATACGGACATATAAGCGACACCAATATTCAAATTGACATAATAGAAGCAATATGTTTTCAAGTAGGAATAGACTTGACAAATAGCACCTACCGCTAACAGCTAGCGTTTCGTGTCCGCCGCAGGCCAAGCCATGAAACTCCAGTTGAACGGAACCGGCGATGACTGGAATAAAATTATTATGGATTTTTCGTGTTTGAGTTTTATTACGTAATAGGCATCGCATTTATGGGAGTTGCCTGTTTTTTAGCTGAGAATAATGGATATTCCAAGTGAAATTGAGCCACTGGATAATCCATTCCGCCACTTTGCTCCGGATTACGAAGTCAATTTCGCCAAGTTATGAATTAAATAATTTATCTTTATTTAGAAATCAAACGAAATAATCCTTGGCTAATACATACCAAAATAAGTGGTTCTGCTAAAGATTGTTTCGGGCATAAGCTAGTTAAGTGGCAACGCTAAATAAAACCTTGTTTTGAGTATTAAGAATTTATTCGTAAATTCGATTTTATATTTAAGGATATTACTTTAAATCATTACCAAAGAATTACTTGGAAAGGGTTGAAGTTGATAATGATATTTTAACTTTAGCGACTAAATACATTGAGGAAAAAGTGGTTGGACAAACTAGTTTCGACGACTGTATTCACATTGCAACTGCCACAATTCATAGAGCAGACATTTTAGCAAGTTGGAATTTTAAACATATTGTTAATATTTATAGAATTTGCGGTTACAACTCCATTAACTTACGAATGAATTATCCATCTCTCGAAATCCGTTCACCCAAAGAAATTACTGAATATGAAGACTAAAAAAGAAATCAAAGAAAAAGAGTTTGACACAGTTAC
>JAULXA010000205.1:0-3983 GCA_032118875.1 Flavobacterium sp. | reverse complement strand
TAAAGTGGGTTTAATTCAATACTACCTTGTAAATTTTCATTAGAATGATTCAAACATAAATCGTCAATATATGCATAACCAAAATGCCCGTTAAGTCCGCATCTTGCTGCTGTAAATTCAATTGAAAATTCTTCATTATTTGGAATTGACGATATGTCTAAACTTCCTGCTTGCCAGTTTGGCGTATATAATACAATACTTCCTGCTTCATAACCTGGTGCTTGAGTAAAAATACAGTTTGTTGGATCGCCAATAACACAAAATTCACTTACAACTAATCCGTTTTTATTTAAAATTCTTGCTTTAAAAAAAGGTTGTTCGTTGTCATGATTACTTCCGTCGATACTTTGTAAAACAACTTTATAGTTAAATATGACATTCGTTTCATTATTCGTTTTAAATCTTTTCGCTTCTACAACTCCAGAAGTGGAAGTGGAATTTTTATAATTTATCTTTAATGCGAATTGGTCAAAAGCCTGAATATTACCAATAAATTCATCTATAAAGGTTGAATTAACCGTTGAGGCCATTAAATTGGTTTGACTTGGATCGTATTGTGTAATTTGTTGATTAGCAATTGTGTTTGGTGTAGCACATTGTGTTGGGTTTAAAGGGTTTTCTATTGTGTATAAAAAATTCTTTAAAACATTTACGGATGAGCTATTTTCAAACTCTTCAAAATTATTATTACTACAAAGATGTACCGGATTTGAAGAAGCTCTAAATCGTAGTTTTTTATTAGCTTCGATTTCTGAATTTCTCTTCGTTAAAAAATTTGTAAGTTGAATACTATCAGTAATTAAATTTCCATTGGAATCTTCAATTTTGATGGTTTTTATTTCTTTTGTGGTTGAATTTTGGGCAAATAGTAAATTGGTAAGTAGTAGAAGGGCAATTGCAAATATATGCTTCATGTAGATAAAAATTTTTGCAAAGTTAAAAAATAAATATTTCTTTTTGTAAAATTTTATTTACTAAATTATCAATAAATTAATTTTCTTTAAATTAAGAAGTCTTAAACAATTACCTTTTTAACGAAAAATGTCCTTTGTACTCTTTTCCATTTTCTCTAGTAACCACAAACCAATAATCTGAGGAAGAGATTTCTTTGCCTAAATAAGTTCCATCCCAACCAACAGAATTACTTCCTAATTGTTTTATGAATTTTCCATATCTGTCGAATATCTTAACCGTTAAATTTGGTTCGTTTTCGGAAAATTTTATTTTCCAATAATCATTATAACCATCTCCGTTTGGGGTGAAAAAATTCGGATACATTAATAAATAAAGTTCTTCTGAAACTTCTCCGCAACCATTTTTATCTCTCACAAAAACAGAATATTCTCCAGCATCTAAATTATTAAACACATGGCTGTCTTGATAAGTAATACCATCTATTGAGTATTCGTAATCACCTTGACTACTATTCTGTAATAAAACAGTAATAGTATTGTTGTTTTCTGTCCAATCCGAACTAATAATTTCTTGAATTGTCGCAATATTTGAAATTACTACAGTGAAATTCTTTGTAGAAGTACAAGTGGTTGCGCCATGATTTTCAGTAACAACAACCGAATAATTTCCAGGTTGTGTGATTGTAATAATTTGAGAAGTTTCACCTGTAGACCAAGTGTACGAATCATAATTATTTCCTCCATTTAATGTAATGAAACTTCCTTCGCAAATTGGAGCTATGTCATTTATTGGGATAATTGGTTTAGAAACTAATTCGAGTGTTAGTGTTACGATTTGAAAACACGTATTCGGAGAATCAATTCGAACATAAAATGTATTTGTTCCTAAAGGTAAATTATAAGATGCAAAATTATTTATTTGTGCGCTAGAATTCAACGCATCGTTATAATTGTTATAATAACTAAAGTTATTTCCAGAAGACGAAATTAAATTCGAATTAAAGCTGTTTAAGTTTTTAATTTCTACGTTATCGTTTAAATTATCACAAATTATTTCTGAATAATTTGTTGCGTTTAACGTATTAATTAAGCTAATTGTAACCTGTATACGATTTACACTTTCACATCCATTAATGGTTTGTGTAGCGTAATACGTTGAGTTGTTTGTTAATAAAGTTGTATTGGCTAACGGTATTGTATTCGATGCCGAATTATACCAAATAACATTTGTTCCAGATACAACAACATCTGATAATGTTGCGTTTTGTGAAGTACAAAAACTTTGATTAGCATTTCCAGTTGGCGTAGGTGTATTTTGAACTTGAACGGTAACAGCAACTCTATTACTTTCGCAACTGTTAATAGTTTGTGAAGCATAATAAGTGGTTCCATTTACTAATGCAGTTGAGTTTGATAATAAGTTACCATTTGTTTGTGCATCGTACCATTTTATATTCTGACCTGTTATTGCAATTGAATTAACTGTAGCATTTTGTTGCATACAGAAAGTTTGTGGTGAAGTTATTGTTGGTGAAGTAATTGAATTTATTGTAATAAGTATTGGAATTCTTGTACTTTCACATCCATTTGTAGTTTGTGAAGCAAAGTAAGTTGTGTTATTTAGTAAGATAGTATTTGATGGTAATTCAGTTGTTGAAGTATTTGAATTGTACCATTTAATGTTTTGTCCAGAAATAGTAATATCATTCAAATTTGCATTTTCATTTTCACAAAAAGATTGATTGCTAGAAATTGGAGCAGTTGGACTTGGGTTTATGGTAACTGTTATCGGAGTTCTTAGGCTTTCAGGACAATTTCCATTTTGTCTAGAAACATAATATGTTTGGCCGTTTATTAATGGGGTTGAATTTGTTAATTCTGTAGTACTCGTTGCATCAATATACCAGTTAAAATCACTCGAATTTGGCGTTAAATTTGAAACCGTTGGATTTTGTAAAGAGCAAAAAATTTGTGTATTACTTGTAGCGGGTTGACCTAATTCACAAGGTTTAAACTTTAATATAAATCCATCCTGACCAAAAACACCAGATGTCAAAGAATTTAATGAATATTGACTGGATATAGAAGGGTCAAAATCACATACTCTATAAAATTCTCCAATCATATAACTATTGTCATTTACTACTTTTATTTTTTTTATTTGTAAACCATTACATATATTATTCGGACTTAATAAAGGTAATTGTTGTCCGAAAATTTTAATATCATCAAAATTTCTGTTTGAGTCAAGTTTTAAATAAAAAGTATTGTACCGATTGTTTGAATTATGAGTTTGTATATTTGTTGATGAGTCAAAATCAATAGTTCCTGTAAATTGACCACCTACAAAATAATTTCCATTTGTATCGGTTGTTATAGCTTCAAATTTTACATTATTTGTAGCTGGGTTATAAAACTGTTTAGCTTCTTGAAAATCTCCATTTAAATCTAAAAAAATTATAAAACTATTATTTGGTTGAATATAATAATTATTTGTAGATGGATCTACATCAACTGTATTATATAAGTTTTTTCTACCAAGAATAATAATTCCATTATTAGATACATGATATGCGTTTTGGAACTGGTCTAGAAAGTTTTTTTCCCAGATTACATTTCCATTAATATTGCTTAAATTGTATAGAACATAATTTGAATCACCATTACTACCTATTAATAGATTAATATCATTATCAGGCCTTACTATTATTTTGCTCGAGGTATTAGAGATAATATTTAATTGTTTTATCCAGTTATAAGTTCCATCATTATTTATTTTAAATAAATAATTTCCCATGCTGTTTAAAGGTAAAGTAAGATTTATATTCGAATTTATATTTATACTACCAGTAAAATATCCACTAAATAGAAAATTATTTTGATTATCCAAATCAAATGAATCAACATATAAAACACCAGTGTAGTAATTTTGAGGTATTATGATTGTTGATAATATTGTTCCGTTTGGTGAGATTTTTACTATGTTTATTTTTGCAACAATTGCATTTTGTGTAGCACTGTATTCCTCTAAACTTAATAAAATATAAATATTTCCATCTGTTCCAATTT
>JAULXA010000204.1:0-1594 GCA_032118875.1 Flavobacterium sp. | reverse complement strand
GTTTCTTAGCCATGTATGCGAATCCGGTAATTAACAAATTAAAATATCAAAAAATTGAAAGCAATTCATAAGCCAAATATTTTACTTATTTACACAGGTGGAACTATTGGTATGATAAAAGATGCCAATACTGGCGCGCTTAAAGCTTTCAACTTCAAAAAATTGATAAAAGGCATTCCAGAACTAAAATTATTAGATTGTAATATCGAAACGGTTTCTTTTCAAAAACCAATTGATTCTTCCAACATGCAAATTACTGATTGGCAAAAAACCGCTGTAATCATTGAAGAAAATTACACTAATTTTGATGGCTTTGTAGTGCTTCATGGTTCGGATACGATGTCTTATAGCGCTTCTGCTTTAAGTTTTATGTTTGAGAATTTAGACAAACCTATCGTTTTTACGGGTTCACAATTACCAATAGGTGATTTGCGTACAGATGCGAAAGAAAACTTGATAACAGCGATTCAAATCGCTTCCTTACAAGACAAAGGTAAACCAGTAATACAAGAAGTTTCATTATACTTCGAATATAAATTATACAGAGGAAACAGAACAACTAAAATTAGCGCAGAACACTTTAATGCCTTTACATCGCCTAACTTTCCTGAATTAGTGGAATCTGGCGTACATTTAAACGTAAATAACGCTATTTTACTGAAACAAAAAACTACTAAAAAACTTAAAGTCAATACTACTTTTGACGATAATGTTTTGATATTAAAATTGTTTCCAGGTATCAACAAAACCATTTTGCATTCGCTTTTACATACACCCAATTTAAAAGGTGTAATTTTGGAAACTTACGGTTCAGGAAATGCTCCGATGGAAGATTGGTTTATCAGTGAAATTGAAAACGCCATTCAACGCGGATTACATATTGTTAACGTTACACAATGTAGTGGTGGAAGTGTTTTAATGGGCACGTATGAAACCAGCACCAGATTAAAAGAAATTGGTTTAATTTCGGGTAAAAACATTACTACTGAAGCCGCAATTACAAAATTAATGTATTTGTTAGGTCAAAACGTGGCAAGTTCAGTATTTAAGACTATTTTTGAGACTCCTTTACGTGGAGAAATGAACGATTAAAACTAGAAAGGTGGCCGAGTGGCTGAAGGCGCACGCTTGGAAAGCGTGTATATGGCAACATATCGAGGGTTCGAATCCCTTCCTTTCTGCAAAAAACTAAGTGATGAGAATGAAAATATTGTTTTTTTTATGGATTCCGTTTTTTTGTTTCTCACAAGAAATAAAACCGACTGAAGTAAACAATCTAACCGAAATAGATTCACTTTACAGAGAAGACCAATTTTACGCGTCTTTAAGTTACAATTTAGTTCAAAACAGGCCAACTGGTTTTAAGCAATTTTCCTTTTCTCCCGGAATTACAGTTGGTTTTTTAAGAGATTTCCCAATTTCTAAAAACAGACATTGGGCCATTGCACCGGGTTTAGGTTATTCGTACAACAATATCAAGCAATTTATTAACTCTGATGAACTTGCAGGAAGTGAAATCATTGTTCCTGCAGAAAACATTAGAACCGTGATTACAACGCATGGAATTGAAATTCCGTTAGAAGTACGATGGAGA
>JAULXA010000203.1:0-4241 GCA_032118875.1 Flavobacterium sp. | reverse complement strand
CATCAAGTTGCCGTTAGATTTAACCGCAGCTCAAATTGAAGAAATCGTAATGGCCGATGAAAGAACACAAGCGCAATTACAAGGCAGAACACCGAATAAAGTCATTATCGTTCCTGGTAAGATTATTAATTTAGTGGGATAATAATTAGACAACGAGTTAATTGGTCAATGTGCCAATTCCTATAATCCCAATTTCATTTTTTTATGAAATTGGGATTTTTTTATGTAACACTTTAGTATTTCCTTCTACAAATAATAAATTAACATTGACAACTTGTCATTTTTAAAATTTGGCTCATAATTTGATGTTTATTTTGTAACTTTAAATTTTTAAAATTAAAAACTATGTTTGATTTACCTTACATGATAATAATTGGAGCGATTGCTCTGTTTAGTTGGTTAGTAAGTTCGCGCTTAAAAAGTAAGTTTGAGCATTATTCAAAACTTACCTTAAGAAATGGAATGTCTGGTGCTGAAATTGCAGAAAAAATGCTTGCAGATCACGGAATTAGTGATGTAAAAGTGATTTCTACTCCAGGAAGATTGACCGATCATTATAATCCAGTTGATAAAACCGTAAACTTATCAGAAGCGGTTTATAACCATCGTAATGCGGCTGCGGCTGCGGTTGCTGCTCACGAATGTGGACACGCCGTTCAACATGCGCAAGCTTATGAATGGTTGACTATGCGTTCTAAAATGGTGCCAATGGTTAATGTATCGTCAAGTATGTCGCAATGGTTAATTATGGGTGGAATTATTTTAGGTTTTGCCTCAAAATCGGGAATTGGATTTTATGTAGCTGTGGCTGGTTTGGCTTTAATGGCTGTAGCAACGGCTTTCAGTTTCATTACGTTACCAGTAGAATATGACGCTAGTAACCGTGCTTTAGCTTGGTTGAAAAATAAAAATATGTTAGGTCAAGAAGAATATGCTGGCGCAGAAGACTCTTTAAAATGGGCTGCCAGAACGTATTTAGTTGCCGCTTTAGGTGCTTTAGCTTCTTTATTATATTGGGCTTACAGAATTTTAGGCTCAAGAGATTAAGACTTAAAATAAAACCAAAAAGTCCGTCAATTCATTTTGACGGACTTTTTTTATACTTCGCAAATCACAAATCGTAAATCACAAATCACAAATCGTAAATCACAACTGTATTTGTCTTTCTATTTGTTGTTCTAATGAAATGTAAGTTTCTGTACGAGAAACACCGTTGATACTTTGAATTTTCTTATTTAACAATTGCATCAAATGTTCGTTATCTCTACAAATAATTTTGGTTAAAATACTCCAATTTCCAGTGGTATAATGCGATTCTAAAACTTCAGGGATTTTTTTTAATTCTTTTACCACGTCAGCATTATTGGAAGCTTTTTCTAAATAAATTCCAATAAAGGCCATCGTTTTATAACCTAAAACTTTATTGTCTACGACATATTTCGAACCGGAAATTACGCCAGCTTGTTCTAATTTTTTTAAACGTTGATGAATCGCAGCACCTGAAATTCCCAGTTTATTTGCAATTTGAAGAATAGGTTTTCTGGCATCTTCCATTAAATTACGAAGAATTTCTTTGTCGATTCCGTCAATTTCAATTTGTAAGTGATTTATCTTCATAGCTTATAATTTTAAATAAAAAATCCGAAATAAGTTACTATTTCGGATTAAAGTTATGAAATTTATTTAAATCTATTACATAGAATAATTATATCCAAAATAAGGCACTTCAAACTCTTTAAATAAAACGCCGTAATCTTCTAGTTCTTTTAAAATAGGATCGTAAACTTCTTTTGAAATTGGCAATTGCACGCCAGCCGTAGTTATTTCACCATTTAATATTTTTAAAGCAGCGATAGCAACAGGTAAACCAACCGTTTTAGCCATGGCTGTATAGGTTTGATCGTCTCCTAAACAAACCATTGTAGAATCAATTTGTTTTTCTTCACCATTGATTTCGTATCCAAATTTATGATACATCACAATCATGTCTTTATCATAAGGTTGTAACGTCCATTTGTCAGCTAGTATTTTTTCCAACATTTGTGCTGGAGTGGCATTTTTTAAACCTGAAATTGCGGTTTTACTAAATAAATCAAGTTCTAATAATTTATCCCAAATGACATCATCTTGGTCGATTTTTAATTGATGTCTAAATTTAATTTCTACAGAATCTGTTGGATGATAGGGTAAAAACAAATTCACAAACTCTCTGTTACTCATGGTTTCAGAATCGTCGACGATAAATGTGTCATCTGTCATTCCTAATTGTACAAAAACGTCCCAAGCTTTTGAAAAACCTACTCTTCTAATGGTTCCACGGTAACACGTTTGGGCATCTTCTAAACCATAAATTTCTCGATATTTCAAAGAATCTCTGTTCGCATAAGCCTCAAATCTTCCGAAACCATCTACTTCTAAAAATTCTGTTCTTCTGAATAATTTATTATATGGAATGTATTTGTATTTTCCTTCTTGGATGAATTTTGCTGCGCCACCTTGTCCGGCTAAAACTACATTTCTTGGATTCCAAGTAAATTTGTAATTCCATAAGTTGTTATCACTTTCTGGAGCTACTAATCCACCACAAAACGATTCGAAAAGAATTATTTTTCCACCTTGGCTTTTGATTTCGTCCATAATTTTCATGGCACTCATGTGGTCAATTCCTGGATCTAAACCAATTTCGTTCATTAAAACGATATTGTTTTCTTTCGCCACAGCATCCAAAGCTTGCATTTCTGCACTGATATAAGAAGCTGTGACCATGTGTTTTTTATACAAAATACAATCTTTGGCCACTTCAATATGCATGTGAGCTGGCAACATAGAAATTACTACATCTGCTTGTTGAATTTCTTGTTTTCTTTGGTCGGCATTAAAAACATCAAAAGAAATAGCTCTTGAATTTTTATGATTTCCGGTTTTCTTTTTGGCTAAATCCTCAGACAAATCGCCAATGGTAACAAATAAATTTTCTGTTTCCGACTTGTCTAATAAATATTTTATAAGTGATGAAGCAGATCTACCCGCTCCAATAATTAAAATCTTTCTCATTATTTTTTAAAATATCACACGAAGGTAATGAAATGTTGTATTTCTAGAAAATAAAACCCTAATTTTATAAAAAAAGTTGCTTTTAAGTTTATTACATTTGTATTGAATTTAAAAAGAATCCATGGAAAAGAAGATTTTATTAGCCGCATGTATGTTAGGGTTTTTAGCCATAATTTTCGGCGCTTTTGGCGCACATGCCTTAAAAAAAACACTAACTCCAGAACAATTAACTTCTTTTGAAACAGGTGTGAAATACCAAATGTATCACGCTTTGTTTTTATTGTTTGTGGGAATGACGCAAATCATAACCTTAAAAGAGAAAGCGGTTTTGTTTTATTTGGTTTTGGTTGGCGTGTTATTTTTTTCGGGTTCGATTTATATTTTAACAACAAGTACGATTACTGGAATTAAATCTAAAATATTCGGACCAATCACTCCTGTTGGTGGATTGTTTTTAATCCTTTCATGGGGATATTTATTTTACGCTATTTTAATGAAAAAATAACAGAAATCGTTAATTTGTCAAATTATTGTTTAATTTTGCACGTAATATAAAAGCAACATAACTTATTATTTTATGAATACATACGCTCAATCTACGAAATCGATTTCGTTAGAAAAATATGGAATCAAAAATGTTAAAGAAATCGTTTACAATCCGTCATACGATTTATTATATGACGAAGAGTTAAGCGACAAACTTCAAGGCTATGAAAAAGGGCAATTAACTGAACTTGGTGCGGTTAATGTGATGACTGGTGAATTCACGGGTCGTTCTCCTAAAGATAAATATATCGTTAAAGATGCAACTACAGAAAACACAATTTGGTGGAACTCTGAAAAAGCGGTTAACGACAATAAACCAATCTCTACAGACACTTGGAATGCTTTAAAAGAAACTACAGTTACGCAATTATCTGAAAAAAGATTATTTGTGGTAGATGCTTTTTGTGGCGCGAATGAAAACACACGTTTGAAAGTTCGTTTCATTATGGAAGTAGCTTGGCAAGCGCACTTTGTAACTAATATGTTCATCAGACCAACTGCCGAAGAATTAGCAAATTTTGGTGAGCCAGATTTCGTAGTTATGAATGGTTCAAAAACTTCTTTTAAAGATTTTGCTGCTCATAATTTAAACTCTGAAGTATATGTAGCCTTCAACTTAACGGAAAAAATTCAGTTAATTG
>JAULXA010000202.1:0-3060 GCA_032118875.1 Flavobacterium sp. | reverse complement strand
AAGCGATTGTATTTCTAAAGCGATGTGCTCAATTACGTGACCCATCCAAGTTCCACGTTCTACACGTGAGAAAAATCCACCACGACAACCTTCAGAACAACGGTGTTCTATCATTGTAGGAATCATAGTTTCGATACGTTCGCGAAAACCTTCAATTTTATTGGTAGGAAATTGTTCCATTTCTTCCAAGTCTAATCGCATTTGGATTAATTTTTTGCGTTGCACACTCCAGATATTTGGTCCGCGAAGGGCTTGAATTTTATCGATTTTCATTTTGGTATGATATTTTGTAATGAATTTTGTTAAAAATAGGGATTTTTTGTTATTATGAAATGTTTTTATTGAGAATATTTTAAGCAAATGTAGTAAGAAATTGATTTTTTGTATTTTAGCCCCGATAGGAACGGTATCCTCCAATTTTTCATTGGAGATTTTGTGGATAGCGGGACAATTGTTGAAAAGTATGAGATAAGTTTTGCTTCAAAAAAAGGAAATTGATTTGCTTTCATTAAGTTTTTGGCTATTTTTACCAAATGAATATACAAGGTAAATTAGTCATAATTGGCGGTGCGGTTGATAAAGGGAGTTTTACAGAAACCGATTTAGATAAAAATGCAAGTAATAATTTAAACTTTTTTGAAAAAGGAATTTTAAAGAGAATCATTGACGAATCTAAGCATAAAAACGAATCAAGAATTGAAGTAATTACTACAGCTTCAAAGATTCCTAGAGAAATTGGTCCAGAATATGTGAAAGCTTTTAGCTATTTGGGTGCGAATAATGTTGATGTTTTGTATATCGAAAAACGTGAACAAGCAAGCGATCCTGAAATTTTAGAGCGTTTAAAAGCAGCTGATGTGGTCATGTTTACTGGTGGAGATCAATTACGATTGACTTCTATGCTTGGCGGAACGCCTTTTGATGATTTGTTAATTCACAAATATAGAAACGAAGATTTTATATACGCTGGAACTTCCGCTGGAGCAGCAGCAGCATCAAACAATATGATTTATCAAGGAAGTAGTAGTGAAGCCTTATTGAAAGGTGAAGTGAAAATTACTTCTGGATTAGGATTAATTGATGGTGTAATTATCGATACACATTTTGTACAACGCGGAAGAATTGGGCGTTTGTTTCAGGCTGTTGTTGGAAATCCGAAAGTGTTAGGAATTGGTTTAGGAGAAGATACAGGTTTGTTAATTACAAATGGTCGACAAATGGAAGCTATTGGTTCTGGACTTGTGATTTTAGTGGACGGAAGAGAAATAAAAGACACGAATTTAACTCAAATTGAATTAGGTGAACCGATTTCGATTAATCATTTGGTGACGCACGTAATGAGTAAAAACGATACCTTTAATTTGGATACGTTTAGAATGACGATTAAGAGTTCGCAATACGTTTAATTAGGTTTAAGGGAAAAGGCAAAAGTTGAAAAACTTTATTCTAGTTTCTTTAACCCAACACCTATAACCCAATACCTAAAATGAAAATAATAATCCACGGTGGTTTCTTTTCGGAATCCTCTACAAATATTGAGACTAAAGTTGCTAAACAAGAAGCTTTACTTCGTATTGTGAAAAAATCTCACGAATATTTACAAACACATTCTGCTTTAGAAGCGGTTGTTTTTGCGGTATCATTATTGGAAGACGATGCGTTATTTAATGCAGGAATTGGTTCGCAAATACAAAGCGACGGAAAAATACGAATGAGTGCGGCTTTAATGAATGGCGAAACTCAGAAAATGAGCGGTGTGATTAACATTGAAAACGTTAAAAATCCCATTCAAGTTGCGGAAGTTTTAATGAAAGAAGACGATCGAATTTTAGGTGGAAGTGGCGCAACGAATTATGCAAGACAACACGGATTTGAAGCGTTTTCAACCGAAATTCCACAAAGAAGAGCAGAATATGAAGCGAAAGTCAAATCGTTAGGATTAGGAACTGTAGGTTGTGTAGCTTTAGATAAAGAAGGAAAAATTGCAGTTGCGACATCAACTGGTGGAAAAGGTTTTGAATTAGTAGGAAGAATTTCGGATTCGGCAACAGTTGCAGGAAATTATGCCAATCCATTTTGTGGTGTAAGTTTAACTGGAGTAGGAGAAGACATCGTAAGTAACGCCACAGCTGCAAAAATTGTAACGCGAGTTACGGATGGTTTTTCGTTACAAGATGCTTTTGCCAAAACGTTTGACGAATTATTACCTTATGATGGTTTTGCTGGTGCGATAGCTATCGATTCGAAAGGAAATGTGTTTCATCAAGATTCGCATCCAAGTATGGTTTTTGCTAGTTTTGATGGCGAAAACGAAGAAGTTTTTAATTAAGAAAATCAATATTAATAAAAACACCTGATACGTTTTAAAATGTATCAGGTGTTTTTGTTTTTAATATTCTTTAAACTATAATTTTCTTCATACATAAATATTTGTCATTCATGCACAAATATAAGTCACTCATAACATTTTATATTTTTAAATTTAGTTAACCTAGTATTTTTACTTTATTAAAAATAGTAGTATGAAAAAAGAGGTACAATATAGTAAAAACAACATACTAGATGTTTTAACTAATGCGAATTTTGGATATATTCTTTTAGTCGTTTTTATTTTTATATGTTTTTTTCTTAACATATTTTTTTTAATATCGAATTATAAGAGCTAAATTTTATAGTTATATTTTATATTAAAATAGCTGCTAAAACTGCCAGCAAATAATTTGAGTTGTTTTGTTTCCGTTTGTTAAATGAAGCGTTGTACTGTTTTTAACACCTACTTTCTTCATTTGTTTATATAGAGGCTTTAGGTTTGTTTTTTTAGAAACGATAGCGCTAAACCATTTACATTGACTTTTAAAATGTACACTTTCAAAAATCATATTGGTTAAAAAGCCAAGTTCGCCACCTTCGCACCATAATTCGTTATTATTTCCGCTAAAGTTTAAAACCGGTTTGTCAGTTGCTTTCTGACCTAAATTTTTACTTTTTCGTTCTGAACCTTTTGCAGCTTCTTCAGCAGATGCATGAAATGGTGGATTACAAATTACAAAATCGAAAACT
>JAULXA010000201.1:0-4241 GCA_032118875.1 Flavobacterium sp. | reverse complement strand
TTTAGAAGAATTTGCTAATAAAATGGCCTTACGAACAGGCGGATTATCTGGAATTAAAAAATTAATTACTTCCAAAAATTTAGGAACAGTAGAATTAAGTACAGGTTTACAAATTTCTGGAGTTTTTACCAATGTAATTGAAAACGAAGGCAAACCAGTTTACATCCAAACTACTGGAAAGACTGCGTTATCTTATAGAGAAAAAGAATTAGTAAGTCACGGAACAGATGCACACGCAGAAGGTTTTGGCTCGCCACTTGGAATGCTAAAAGGAATCAATTTAGCGATTGAAGATATGGGTCCAAGAGATTTACGTGCATATGATATTTACGAAGGCGAACAAATTACCTTAGAATTTGAAGGCAACATTAAAGTTTCTGGTGAAATTATTACTGGCACAAGAAACCTACAAGGTGAAATTTTATTAATTAAATTCAAAAATTGTACGGTAACTCACGGTGAAACGATATTATTTGCTCCAGAATGGGGAATTTATGACATGGCCGTTGGTAAAAAAATCACCTCAGCATTTTCTGGACCTGCCGATGTAAATAGTTTTGATATGATTAGCCACGTGCCTTCAAGTCATACTATCAAACAAAAAAAATCAGCGAAAAGAGAAGAATTAGAAAACTTATATAAAAACATAAGAAATCTAAGAGAAGGAAAACCAGCTGAAATTACTATAAAAGAAGCATTTGGAGCAGTAACAGCACATCACGAAAATGATTGGTTGCTTTCAGTTGAAATTGCCGAATTGGCCAAAAAAGAAAGCCAAACTGATTTAATTGACAAAATATTGAATCACCTAGAAAAAGTAAAAATGAATCGTCCAGAAGTGGCGCATTTAATTGATGGTGGATTAGAATTAATTTTCGAAAAAGCTACAAACATCTAATAGTAACATTTGTTACAAAACAAAATCTATCATTCCCATATATTTGCTTAAAACAAACGAATATGGGAATTTTAGATTTTTTAGGTTTTGGAGATAAATCCAACCAAATAGCAGAATTTATAGCAAAAAATGCTGTAATTATTGACGTGAGAACGTATGAAGAATTTGCAGGCGGACACATTAAAGATTCGAAAAACATTCCATTACAAGTTATCGAATCAAAAATTAACGATATTAAAAAATTAAACAAACCCGTTATTGCATGTTGTAGAACTGGAAGAAGAAGTGGAATTGCAGCAATGATTCTAAAGAAAAATGGCATCGAAGCAATGAACGGCGGAGGTTGGCAAAGTTTACAAAGTAAGTTATAATAAAAAGTCCCGAGTAAATCGGGACTTTTTTTAGTTTAAAAACTTCTGTTTTACTTCTTTATCGGAAGTAATAATTTCATCTTTATATTTCATCGTCCAACCTAAATTTTTGGTCACAATAAACAAACTATTCAATTCTGATAACAATCTGTTTTTTGCGTTGGTTTTTAAAGTCGAAGCTTGAATTTTCTTAGCTAAATTCGCTCTTGCTATTTTATTGATTTTATTATAATCTTCACCTGTAAATTCATTAAACGAACTCGATTCCGTATTATAATATTTAAAATCTGGTGCGATTTTGATTTCTTCTTTCGGAATTTCAACTACCGTAATGACTTTATTTATCGAATCAATATCGTATTTCATTTTACTCAAATCGAAACTTACGGTAACATCCGCATTAATCACTACGATGGCTTTTTTCTCAAAAGAAAGCAAATCACCCATATATTTTTTGGAATCTTTATAGGTAATTACTTCTGCAAAATGTCCTTCAGTAACAACTAATTTACCTACATTTTTAATTTGTTGCTGAATTAAAGCCGTGTCATATTCTACTACAGAAGTATCTCCTTTTGAAGAAAAATACTTGTATCCAAAAAACAAAACTAATGCAACTAGAATTAATAGTATCCATTTTCTGAATTCTGTAACTATTCCGAAAAAAGTAGGTTTTTGTATTGATGTACTCATAAATTAAAATTGAAAGTGTGGATATTTATTGACTAAGGTATTTATTTTCTGATTCAAATTCTCTAAAAACTTTTTATGACTTTCCGATTTCGGATTAAAAGGTCGATGTTTCAAAGCGCGTTGAATTTCGCAAACTTGATTCATCAAACTGAATTCCTTCTCATCGATATAATTTTCAAAGAATTTTATCCAAATATAATCAATCGCGATTTGATTCGGATGCAACATATCTTCGGTATAAAAACGATAATCGCGCAATTCATCCATCATAATTTCGTAACTTGGAAAATAGCTTGAAGTTGGAAGTTGAAAATTAGAAGTATGCAAAGCTGAAACTAAATGCGCTTTACTCAAAGTATTTTCTACAAAACCGTCTTTAATATGTCGCACCGGTGAAACGGTAAAAATAAAATTACACTTCGTGTTTATAGCATGAATTTCTGAAATTATATTTTGTAAACTCGTTTCAATTTGAGCGATTGAAAGTAACTCTTTTACAAATTTTTTTTGTTGTACTTTATGACAATTCGCTACAATTTCATTGCTTTCAATATATCTGTAAACCCAAGAAGTTCCTAGTGTAATTATTACATGAGTTGATTTGGAAAGTTCTTGATTTGTAGAATCAATTAATTGATTTAAATTACTAAGAAATTCTTCTTTATTTGGATTCGAAAGTTCGGAATGTACTTCATAACAATGCCACGCTTCGTTATGATAAAAAATATCTTTTTCTGTGAAATAGTTTTTATGAATACTTCTAAGAATCAATTTTTCTAAAGATACAGGATTGAAAATAATCCCAAACGGATTGACCACATTTTCAAATTTAAAATACTCCAATTTCTCCGCCATATTTTCGGCAAAACAAGAACCTAAAGACACTACTTTAGAAGTGTAATCTATTGGAAAATCGGATTTTTGTAGAGGTATTTGTGTTTGAAAGTTCATCGTGTTTTAAATCTTAATCCAAAAGTACAAAAACAAGTTAAATAGTTGTGAAAAATTACAGTAAGACTTTTTATTCCGTATTTTTGTAAGATTAAATTTTTAAAATGAAGCTTCTTTACTCCTACTTACAAAAACACAAATTACTCTTATTTTTCGCCTTATTGATGGCAACTATCAATATTTGTTTTAGTTTATCCGATTCGATTATTACAGGTAAATTAATGCAAGATTGCGGTGTAGGAATTGCCAAATATAAAGGAAACGAAATTGGTTTTATTAAATCGGTTGGTTTCTGGCTTGGACTTTCACTAGGTGCTGCCATGATTTCGAGAATTACTAAAAACTTTCAAGATTATTTTACCAATATTGTCATTCAAAGAACGGGTGCAGAAATGTATACCGACGGAATTAAAAAATCGTTAGACTTACCATATGTAGATTTTGAAGACCAAAGCAGCGGACAAACTTTAAGCAAATTACAAAAAGCCAGAACCGACTCTGAAAAACTAATCACACTTTCTATTTCATTAATCTTTCAAACCATAATTGGATTTATTTTTGTGATCGTTTATATTTCTAGAATCGATTACAGAATTGCTTTTGTATTTGTAATTACAGCTCCAATTATTGCATATATCAGTTCGTTTTTAGGCAAGAAAATCAAAGCAGTTTCCAGAACAATTGTTATGCAAACCAACTCATTAGCTGGTTCCACAACAGAAAGTTTACGCAACATCGAATTAGTAAAAAGTTTAGGATTAACCGCCCAAGAAGAAGGTCGATTAAATTCGAACACTCATAAAATTTTACAATTAGA
This sequence comes from Flavobacterium sp., assembly GCA_032118875.1. GTDB lineage: Bacteria > Bacteroidota > Bacteroidia > Flavobacteriales > Flavobacteriaceae > Flavobacterium. The sequence goes on along the minus strand of JAULXA010000201.1, from coordinate 511 downwards.
AATTCAGAAAATTCAATTCATTAGAAGTTTGAGTTTCATACAAGGCACAACGGTTCATTTTATGCGAACTTGTGTGGTTTTTGCTTTGTATTATTTCTTATTTAGCGAAAAAATTGTTGTGGGTGATTTATTAACTATGGTGTTTTTCACTTTCTTTATATTCAATCCGCTACAAGAATTAAGTGCGTTTATCATTGCGAAAAATGAAACCAAAGTTTCTATGGAAAATTTCGAACAATTATTAAATGCGAAATCAGAACACCGACCAGAAACGCCAGAACATTTCGGAAAAATTAGCTCATTAGTATTTTCAAATGTTAGTTTTCAACATAAATCAGCGAAACAACCAGCTGTAGAAAATATTAATTTCAACATCAAACAAGGAGAAACAGTTGCTTTTGTTGGACCATCCGGTGCCGGAAAAACAACTTTGGTGAAATTATTAGTTGGTTTATACCAACCTGCTGTTGGTCACGTTTTGTATAACGGAATTGATTCGAAAGCCATCGAT
>JAULXA010000200.1:0-12084 GCA_032118875.1 Flavobacterium sp. | reverse complement strand
GTAGAATTTTCACAAGGAGCAGGTGGAACAGTTGGTAACAATAGATTCGACAACTTTACTTTGGAAGGAACTACAGTAAGTGGAGGTGATACAACAGCACCAATTACTACAATTTTACCAGTAAATTCTGCGACAAATGTAGCGACGACAATAAATCCAACTATTAGTTTCAATGAAGCCATTCGTTTAATTGATAACAGTGCAATAACAAATACAAATGTTGATGCTTTAGTAGAATTACGATTGAATAATGCTACCGGAGCAATTGTACCTTTTGATGCTGCAATTTCTGGAAATACAATTACTATTATACCAACTTCAATTTTAAATAATGGACAATTATATTATGTTTCATTATTGTCAAATACAATTGAAGATTTAAGTAATAATGCTGTTTCAACTACACAATCAGCAACATTTACTACAGGAAATCCAAGTGTTGCTTTCGCTTCAAACTTTATTAAAACTAACGAAGGAGTAACGCTTTCTTTTGTTGTTAATTTAACGAGTCCAGCAACTTCTTCTGTAGATTTAGTAGTGAAATCAAGTCCTTTTAGTACGGCTAATGCCTCAGATATCACTTTAACTACCCAAACATTAAACTTCACAAGTTCAAGTGCATTAACTCAAACTATTACTATTCCAATTGTAGATGATGCTTTAATTGAACAACAAGCTGAATACTTTGTTTTAAGTTTAGAAAATCCAGTTGGAGTTACGATTTCTGGAAATTCATTTGCAACGATTTATATTATTGATAATGATGATGTGGCGCCAATTCCTTCGCAAGAAATTGAGTTAAATTATATTGGAAGTTTTGATCCATCAGGTGCTAGCACAAGTACTTGTGAAATTGTAGTCCTCGATCCAGCATCGCAACGTTTATTCACAACAAGTGCCATTGCAGGCTTTTTAGACATTATTAATTTTTCAAATCCAGCAGCTCCAACAGTTGTAACTTCTGTTGACATGAATAGTTATGGAGGCGTGACTTCAGTGGCTGTTAAAAACGGAATTGTGGCTGTAGCTTCTCCAAATACGGATGAAACTTTAAATGGTTCAGTTGTGTTTTTCGATACGAATGGTGTGTTTTTAAAACAAGTTACAGTGGGTGCTTTACCAGATATGATTACGTTTTCACCAGATGGTACAAAAGTAATGACAGCCAATGAAGGGCAACCAAATGCCAATTATTCTGTTGACCCAGAAGGTTCTGTAAGTGTAATTGATATTTCTGGAGGAATTCCTGCATTAAGTCAAGCAAACGTTACAACTTTACTGTTTACAGCTTATAATTCACAAGAAGCTACTTTAATAGCTTCAGGAGTTAGAAAATTAAAAGCGACAAGTACTTTATCTCAAGATTTTGAACCAGAATATATTACCATAAGTACTGATTCTCAAAAAGCTTGGGTGACACTTCAAGAAAATAATGCCGTTGTAGAAATCAATTTAGCAACTACAACTTTTACAGATATTTGGGCTTTAGGAACAAAAGATGTGAGTCTTCCAGGAAACGGAATGGATATTTCTGATAACAACGGACAAGTGTTAATCGCAAACTGGCCGATTCAAGCATTTTATATGCCTGATGCTGTTGCGAATTATACAATCGGCGGAACAACTTATTTAGTAACTGCTAACGAAGGTGATGAAAAAGAATACACAGGTTTTGTTGAAAGAACGACTGTTGGAGCAGCATCTTATACTTTAGATTCAGCAATTTATCCAAATGCTTCGGTTTTAAAACAATCCTATAATATGGGAAGATTTAGAGTTTCTAACTTAAGTGGAAATACAGATGTCGATTCAGATTTTGAAACAATTAATGCTGTTGGTTCTCGTTCGTTTTCAATTTTTAATGCTACAACTAAACAAATTGTTTTTGATAGTGGTGACGATTTTGAAAGATACACAGCAGCCAATTTAGCTTCAATCTACAATGCAGATCACAGTGATAATGTTTCAAAAGGAAGAAGTCGTGCTAAAGGTCCTGAACCAGAAGGTGTGACTATTGCTCAAATTGGAACGGAAACTTTTGCTTTTATATCATTAGAAAGAGTGGGTGGAGTGATGGTTTATAACATTACAAATCCGAATAATGTGACTTTCGTAGATTATAAAAACAGTAGAAGTACTTCTGCATATTCAGGAGATAACGGTCCAGAAGGAATTACTTACATTAAAGCAGAAAATAGCCCGAACGGAAGAGGTTATGTTTTAGTTGCGAATGAAATCAGTGGAACAATTACTGTTTTTGAAGTAGATGCAAATGCTTTATCTGCTCCAATTTTTAATTCTGATGCTAAAACATTTGCAATTTTCCCAAATCCATCTCAAAACGGAATCGTATATTTCAATAGAGTTGCCGATTACGAATTATTTGACATTTCAGGTAAGAAAATAAGCGGAGAAAAAGAAGCTTTAACAATAAATACGAGCCATCTTTCAAAAGGAATTTACTTAGTAAAAACTGGTGAAGGAATTGTACAAAAACTTATTGTAAACTAATTAGATTATTAAAAACAAAAAACCTCTAATGAAAGTTAGAGGTTTTTTTATATTTGAATTTCAGAAAAATCTTATCTCGTAAAAACCAATTTATTTCCTTCTGATAAATTGCTATCAAAAGCATAACCTTCATAATTAAATCCTTTTAAATCATCAATAGTTTCAGCATTCGTATCAATAATATAGCGAACCATCATACCACGTGCTTTTTTTGCAAAGAATGAAATCATCTTTAATTTTCCGTCTTTATAATCTTTAAATTCTGGTGTAATAACTGGAACTTTTAATTTTTTCACATCAACCGCAGAAAAATATTCGTTGCTGGCTAAATTCACAAATAATTCTTCATTTTCTAACTCTGAATTTAAAGCATCAGTAATCGTTTTCTTCCAGAATTCATATAAGTTTTTCTTTGTTCCAATTTTTATGGAAGTTCCCATTTCTAATCGGTACGCTTGCATTAAATCTAGAGGTTTCAATAAACCATATAAACCTGAAAGTATGCGTAATTTATTTTGTAAATCGTCTAGTTTTTCTACTGGTAACGTATAAACATCTAATCCAGTATAAACTTCTCCATCAAAAGTAAAAACAGCTGGTCTGGCGTTTTCGTTTGTAAAAGGTGTTTGCCAATCTTGATTACGTTGCCAGTTTAAATCTCCTAATTTTTCAGAAATATGCATCAATTCCATTAACTGATTTGGTTTCAACTTTTTTAAGGTTTTCTGAATGGTTTCAGCTTGTTTTAAAAATGCAGATTCTGTATATAATTGTGTTGGAAGATCTTTATCTAAATTTAAAGATTTGGCTGGCGATATAACGATTTTCATTTTTTGGTAGATTTTTTTCAAAATTAATATTTATATACGAGTTTTCTATAACTAAGGTTTAAGAATTTTTATAAAACTTTAAAGAAAACTACGTTTTAAAAATTGAAATTTGATATTGCGATTGCCATTGCGATTGATTATCTTCGCCACATGATAAAAGTAATTCTTTTAGGTTCGGGAAACGTTGCAACACATTTATTTCAGGCTTTTTCTAAAGCATCTGAAGTAGAAGTAGTACAAGTTTTTTCTAGAACTATTTCAAAAGATTTTCCTGAAAGCATTCAGACTTCAAATGTTGAGCAAATTTCAGAAGCTGATATTTATATCATTTGTGTTTCTGACAATGCCATCGCAAGTGTTTCTAATCAATTACAATTTGAAAATAGGTTAGTGGTTCACACTTCTGGAAGTACTGATTTTAATGTCCTTAACGTGAAAAACAAAAGAGGCGTTTTTTATCCATTACAAACATTTTCTAAAAATAAAGCTGTCAATTTTAAGGAAATTCCAATTTGTTTGGAAACTGAAAATCCATTTGATTATGCAACTTTAGAAAAATTAGCCAATTCTATTTCAAAATCTGTCAACAAAATTGATGGGAAACAACGAAAAGCGTTACATGTTTCCGCTGTTTTTGTGTGTAATTTCACGAATCATTTGTATCAAATCGGAAATGAAATCTGTACAGCAAACAATATCCCTTTTTCTATTTTACAGCCTTTAATTGAAGAAACAGCTCAGAAAATAAAATCACTTTCGCCACAAGAAGCACAAACTGGTCCGGCTGTGAGACATGATACTAAAACTATTGAAAAGCATATTGATTTTCTAACCAATGAGAATCAAAAAGAAATATATAAAATCCTGACAAAATCTATACAAAATGTCGAAAAGTTATAAAGAATTAATGAATGATGTTAAAGCGTTTATCTTTGATATTGATGGCGTTTTAACAGACGGATCGGTTCATATTTCGGAAGACGGACAATTGCTTCGTCAAATGAATATAAAAGATGGCTATGCTATGAAAGCTGCTGTAGATAAAGGATATCCTGTTTGTATTATTTCTGGTGGAAGTAATGAAGGTGTTCGTATTCGCTTACAAAATTTAGGAATCAAAGACATTTATTTAGCTACTCCAGATAAAGTAGAAAAATTTTATGAAATTTGTGATGCCTATCAACTAAAACCTGAAGAAATTCTATATATGGGTGACGATATTCCAGATTATTTAGTGATGCAAAAAGTAGGATTACCAACGTGTCCACAAGATGCTGTTCAAGAAATTAAAGGCATTAGTAAATACATTTCACATGTAAATGGAGGAAAAGGTGCTGTTCGTGACGTAATTGAGCAAGTTATGAAAGTTCAAGGTACTTGGATGGACGATTTTAATGCCAAATTATTTTAACAATTCATATTATATTAAAATGAAATACTACTTAAAACTTATACGCATAGAAAACTTAATACTGATTGCTTTAATGCAACTTATTGTTAAATATACTTTTTTAAATCAAGCTGGAATTTTACAAGCCTTATCAGATTTGAACTACTTTTTACTAATCATTGCAACTATTTCAATAGCAGCTGCCGGTTATATTATTAATGATATTTATGATGTTGATGTTGATCAAATTAACAAGCCGAATAAGGTTTATATTGACACGCATATTTCAGAAAAAAACGCTTATAATTTTTATTTTGTCCTAAATATAATTGGAGTAGGTTTAGGTTTTTATTTGAGTCGAGCAGTAGGTAAGCCCGCTATTGCAGCAACTTTTGTAATTTGTTCTGCCTTATTATATGTGTATTCGAATGGTTTAAAACAAATTCCACTTGTTGGAAATGCAGTAATTGCAGCCTTGGCTGGATTAAGTATTTTAGTTGTTGGTTTGTTCAATATTTTACCTTTTATTTTTGATTTCAATAAAGACGTAATGTTTAGCATTTTATCTGTAATTATCGATTATGCTGTTTTGGCTTTTCTGTTACATTTCGCAAGAGAAATAATTAAAACTATTGAAGACATTGAAGGTGACAAAGCTTTTGAAATTACAACTGCGGCTTCTTATTTCGGAATTCCGGTTTGTAAAATAATTACGAGTGTAACTTTACTTGGATTTATTGGATATGCTTGTTATTTTATTTACAACAACATTATGCATATGCCGTATGTGATTGGTTATTTTGTTGTGATGCTATTTTTACCAACATTATTTGTGATTTTCAAGATAATTAAAGCTCAATCAAAAGAAGACTTTAGTATCATTAGTAAATTATTAAAAGTCATCATGTTAACCACTATTTTATCATTAACCGCAATTGTTTTAATCGGAAATTAGTATGCTAAACGAAAAATTTAAAAATAATCGTATTATTTTAGCTTCTGGTTCACCAAGAAGACAACAGTTTTTAAAAGAATTAGATGTTGATTTCGAAATTCAATTAAAAGATATTGAAGAAGTTTATCCAGAACATCTACAAGCGGAAGAAATCACCAATTTCTTAGCCAAATTAAAAGCATCAGCATTTGTTTTAAATTTAGACGAAAACGATATTCTAATTACTTCAGACACCATTGTTTGGCTGAATAACAAAGCATTAGGCAAACCAAAAGATTACGACGACGCTTTTGAAATGCTTACCGAAATGTCTGGAACAACACATAAAGTAATTACTTCCGTTTGTCTTAAAACTACGAATAAAGAAATCGTATTTTATGAGGAAACTTTGGTAACTTTTACCGAATTATCTTCAGAAGAAATTAAATATTATTTAGACAATTACAAACCTTTTGATAAAGCAGGTTCGTACGGAATTCAAGAATGGATTGGTTTAGTTGCAATAACAAAAATTGAAGGAAGTTATGCGAATGTAGTAGGCTTGCCAACGCACAGATTATATGAAGAAATGATGAAATTATAGTTTTTAGAAGTCTTTTTCTTTCAACTATTTTCTTTGAACTAAATTTTACTTACTTTTGTAAACACAACACACAAAAACATGAGTCAAAAAATATTGCTCAATACTAAAGAAGTCAATATCATCCTACATCGATTGGCCTGTCAATTAATCGAAAAACATCTCGATTTTTCTAATACTATTCTTATCGGAATTCAACCAAGAGGTGCATTTTTAGCCAAAAGATTAACTGAAATTTTAAAAAACGAATATCAAATTTCCGATTTAAAACTAGGTTTATTAGATATTACATTCTTTAGAGATGATTTCCGAAGAACTGAAAAACCTTTCGAAGCCAATCAAACACAAATAGATTTTTTAGTCGAAGATAAAAATGTCGTTTTCATTGATGATGTTTTATATACTGGAAGAAGTATTCGTGCGGCATTAACTGCCATTCAATCGTTTGGAAGACCAAAATCTATTGAACTTTTAGCCTTAATTGACAGACGTTTTAGTCGCGATTTACCAATTCAACCGGATTATCGTGGACGACAAGTAGATGCCATTAACAACGAAAAAGTTCTAGTGAAATGGAAAGAAAAAGATGGCGAAGATGCCGTTTATATAGAGGTAAAAGGTTAATGGTAAAAGGTTAAAGGAAAATCATTTGCTAAAATAAATATAGAAAAACAACACAACAACAAAAATGAAAGAATTAAGCGTCAATCATTTACTCGGAATAAAATACATCACCAAGAATGATATTAATTTAATTCTTGAAACAGCCGATCAGTTTAAAGAAGTAATAAATCGTCCTATAAAAAAAGTACCTTCATTAAGAGATATTACCATTGCGAATATATTTTTTGAAAACAGTACAAGAACAAAATTATCTTTCGAATTAGCTCAAAAACGTCTTTCAGCGGATGTGATGAGTTTTTCTTCAGCACAATCGTCAGTTAAAAAAGGAGAAACACTAATTGATACAGTAAATAATATTTTAGCCATGAAAGTGGATATGGTTGTGATGAGACATAGTTCTCCAGGAGCAGCACATTTTTTATCGCAACACGTGAAGGCAAGTATCGTAAATGCTGGTGATGGCGCACACGAACATCCAACACAAGCGTTATTAGACAGTTACACCATTAGAGAAAAATTAGGAGAAGTTGCTGGTAAAAAAATTGTTATTGTTGGTGATATTTTACATAGTAGAGTAGCGCTTTCCAATATTTTTGCCTTACAAATGCAAGGTGCAGAAGTGAAGGTTTGCGGACCAAAAACACTAATTCCACAATATATTAATTCATTAGGTGTAACGTACGAACCAAATTTGATAAAAGCCTTAGAATGGTGCGATGTAGCGAATATGTTACGCGTTCAAAATGAAAGATTAGACGTAAGTTATTTCCCAAATACACGTGAATACACACAACAATTCGGATTAACGAATGAAATACTAAATAACTTGAATAAAGAAATTGTAGTGATGCATCCCGGACCAATTAATCGTGGTGTGGAAATTACTTCAGATGTAGCAGATGGAAATCATTCGGTTATTTTAGATCAAGTAGAAAATGGAGTAGCAGTGAGAATGGCGGTTATTTATTTATTAGCAAGTAAGATTCAGAATTAGTTTTTAAACTCATAAACTTTTCAAAATGAAAGTAGAACAAAAAGGACATACCACAACAATTAAAGATACAGAAAGTAGTTTTGAAGCGTTTTTAGAAAAACTAACAATACAATACAATTCCTATAAATCAGTTAATTTAATTATTGACGTAACACATGATAAATCATTTAACATGAGTTATTTAAAACAGTTTTCTGATTTAGCTAAAATGCATAAAAAGAATAAAAAATCTTTTGTGGTTGTAGCAGAAGATATTGATTTTAATAAAGTTCCAACTTCGATTCATACCGTTCCTTCTTTATTAGAAGCGCACGATATTATTGAAATGGAAGAAATTGAACGCGATTTAGGATTTTAATTATGAACCTTACCAATCAAACCAAAATATATATTTTCACAGGATTATTATTTGTTTTCACCTTTTTAAGTGCAAAATTTATAATTTCGGAGTTGAAATCACTTCCAACTAATTCGTTTGTTGGTGGATTTTCGATTGTAATGGCAATTGGATTAATCATTTCAATAATCAAATTAAGTAAAATTGAAAATAACAAATAATGACTAGAAGAGCCAAATTTAACTTGTTTTTCCTAGTATTAGCAATTATTTTGTTAGTATTAAACGGTATCATTTCTTACCAAGAAAATAAAATAGAATGGTTTAGAATTATTTCAAATGTATTATTGATTCTTCTTTTTACCATGAATATCTACAACGAAAACAAGAAACAAAAATTGCAATAACCTGCTTTGAAAGTCAAGATATTAGGCTGTTATGCCGCTACACCACGAACAATCACCAATCCTACTTCGCAAGTTTTAGAAATAAAAAGTCATATGTTCTTAGTAGATTGTGGCGAAGGAACTCAGGTCCAACTTCGAAAACACAAAATTAAGTTCTCTCAAATTGAACATATTTTTATTTCCCATTTACACGGCGATCATTTCTTCGGATTAATAGGCTTAATTTCTACTTTTATGTTATTAGGTAGAGAAAAAGATTTACATGTTTATGGTCCGAAAGGTATCAAAGAAGCCATTTTATTGCTTTTAAAACTAGGAAACGCTTACACAGCTTATAATTTATTTTTTCACGAATTAACTTCTAAAGAAAGCGAAATTATTTTCGAAGATGAAAAAGTAAAAGTAACTACAATTCCATTAAAACATAGAGTTTACACAAACGGTTATTTGTTTGAAGAAAAAAACAAAGAACGAAAACTAAATATTGATGCCATTTTAAATTATGATATTGAAAAAGTATATTATAATAAAATTAAATATGGTGGCGATATTACTTTAGAAGACGGAAGAATCATTCCGAATGCCGAATTATCTTTTGATCCGGAAGTCTCAAAAAGTTATGCATTTTGTTCAGACACTATATATAATGAAGAAATTATTCCAATAATAAAGAATGTAACGGTTTTATATCACGAAAGTACTTTTTTAGAATCAGAAAGTCATTTAGCTGAAAAAACTATGCATACGACTGCAAAACAAGCCGCAAATATTGCTAAATTAGCAGAGGTAAAAAACTTATTACTTGGACATTATTCTACACGTTACGGAAATATTGAATTATTCAGAACAGAAGCCAATGAAATTTTCGAAAATGTTTTATTAGCCGATGATGGTTTGGAATTTGAGTTTTAAGAGTTATTACGCAGAGATACAGAAAGAATTACAGAGAAATACAAAAGTAAAATTGGAATGAGAAGAATTGAAACTTTTTTAGCTAAATCATTTAAGTTATTTATTGACTTCGTTTTGTTACTAAAAAATTAAATCTTCAAAAAACTTTAACCCTTTACCTAAAACCTTTTACCTTAAACATGAAAGATTTATCCGATTATAGAAAATCATACGAAAAGAGCGAATTGTTAGAAAACACAATTCCAGATGATGCGATTCAATTGTTTCATAAATGGTTTTATGAAGCGGAAGAACAAGAAGATGGAGAAGTAAACGCTATGACAGTTTCTTCGATAGGTTTGGATGGATTTCCTAAAAGTAGAGTAGTGCTTCTTAAAAAATTTAATGAAGAAGGTTTTGTTTTTTATACCAATTACAATTCTGAAAAAGGAAAAGCAATTTTACAAAATCCAAATATCTGTTTATCCTTCTTTTGGCCAATTTTAGAACGTCAAGTTATAATTAAAGGTATCGCTGAAAAAACTGCTGCCATAGTTTCCGATAATTATTTCGATTCTCGTCCTGATGGAAGTAAATTAGGCGCGATAGTTTCAAACCAAAGTGAAGTAATTCCTTCAAGAGATTTTTTAGATGAAAAACTAAAAGCTTTGGAAATGGAAGTATCAGGTTCTGAAATTAAGCGACCAGAAAATTGGGGCGGATTTTTAATCAAACCTGTTGAAGTAGAATTTTGGCAAGGAAGAGCTAACCGATTACACGATAGAATTAGATATAAAGTAAACGAAGATTTTAGCTGGAAAATAGAAAGATTATCTCCTTGATAATCAAATACATATAAAAAAACACAAATCCTAAGTACAACGCTTAGGATTTTTTTATGTTTTTACTTACAAAACACGTAACTAATTGACATTTAACGATTTAAAATGTTAAATTTTAGTGTATTTCGTCGATTTTATTTGCAGTTAAACAGAAAAGAAGTACATTTGTCCTGTAAATCAATCACTTAATCGATTATTATGAAAACAGCGACAATTTTTAGAAGTTTATTAGTTTTATTTTTTTCAATAACTTTAGTATCATGCTCAAGCGAAGATACAACAGAAACTAAAACAAATCAACCAACGGTAACTTTAAAAAGTTATACTCATTCATCGTATGAAGTTAGATTATTAGATTTAGTAAATGAAGATAGAGTTAGTAAAGGTTTAAATGCTTTAACTATTATAAGTGAAGTTTCTTATCTTGCTTCAACACATGATGATTATATGATTTTAAACGGAGTTGCAAGTCATGATAATTTTGATCAAAGATCTGCTTCATTAAAAAGTGCTATCAACGCAATTAGTGTAAGCGAAAATGTTGCTGCTGGTTTCAATACACCAGAATCAACTTTAGCAGCATGGAACGCGAGTCCAACTCATAAAGCAAATTTAGAAGGAAGTCATTCACATTATGGATTAGCTGTAAAAGCTGATGCAAATGGAAAAAAATATTATACTTTATTGTTTATCAGAAAATAATGATTCACATATTGTTTTAATTGTTTAGTTTTAGTTACAATGCGAAAAAAACCAATACAGAAATGTATTGGTTTTTTTTATTTTATTCAGATTCAGAATCATCGTCTTCATCATCGTCTTCAACAACAGTTTCACTTTCATCTTCGTCTCTAACTAATTCAAAAAACGTAAAAGTGGTTCCTCCGTATGTTCTGGCAAATGAAAAATTATCTAAATGTTCCAATTTAGTATCTTTAGAATGTTCAATAATTAACATACCTTCTTCATCTAATATTTCATTTTCGAAAATTAATGTCGGAATTTTTTCAAAATCCTTTTGATCTAAATGATACGGAGGATCAGCAAAAATAATATCATAACATCCTTTGTGTTTTTGTAAAAAAGAAAACACATCACTTTTAATAGGTGTAATATCAAAATCAAATTCATTTGATATTTTTCTAATGAAATTCACACAACCCATGTCGGCATCAACAGCAACCAAGGGCGTTGCGCCACGAGAAGCAAATTCGTAAGCTATATTTCCAGTTCCAGAAAACAAATCTAAAATTTTAAGATCACCAAAATTAAAATGGTTGTTCAAAATGTTAAACAAGGCTTCTTTCGCCATGTCGGTGGTTGGTCTTACAGGCAAATTTTTAGGCGCTTGTAATCTTCTTCCTTTATATTTTCCTGATATTATTCTCATGAGTGAAATAAAATAAAGTGCTTTAATAGGTCTTTTTCTTCCACATTAAAGGCTGTTTTTAAGTGCGATACATCTAACAAACTACAATTTCTTATGTATTTGTACGCTATTTTAAAAGAATCGCTTTCTTCCGAAATATCGCCTACAAACTGAACAGGAACAATTTCCGGATTCAATTGCAATTGCTCATACGTGAACAATAAATAATAAATAAAGTCTTCTAACGTTTTGTATATAAATGTATTGAACAATAATAAATGTTTGTTTTTGGTCACTACAATTTCAAATCGATCATTCTGAAAATGCACCCAAACTTGTTTAGCATCGTTATTTT
>JAULXA010000199.1:0-5168 GCA_032118875.1 Flavobacterium sp. | reverse complement strand
TTCTAAACGAGAATCGGAGGTTCCGAAAGATACTTTTTCTCCGAACAACTTTGTGTTTTGAATTAATTGTTCTGCTTTTTCTGCCGATTTTAATGTAATGGTTAATACCGAAGGAATAATTTTCATTTGACTTTTTGCCAATTCATATTGCGGATGCGATGGTAATCCTGGGAATTTCACATCGATAACATCTGAAAGTGTATTTAAAAATTCTGAAAGTTGAATGGCGCTTTGTTCTTGTGTTTTCATTCTGTACACCAATGTTGGCAAGCCTAATGATACTAAAAACACATCAAACGGACTTTGTGCTCTTCCGTGTGCATTGGAGAAATAGTTCAATCGTTCTGACCAATGTTCTGTTTTGGCTACAATCGCTCCAGCCACAACACTTCCGTGACCAGAAATAAATTTTGTTGCAGAAAACAAAGAAAAATCCGCACCTAAATCTAAAGGTTTTTGCGAGGCGAATGTGGCCATGCTATTATCAACTGCAAATAATGTATTATATTTTTTACTTAAATCCGCAACAGATTTTAAATCCACAATTTTTAAACTTGGATTCGTTGGTGATTCGCATAAAATTAATTTAACATCATTTTGTTGCAAGGCAATTTCTACTTCAGATAAATCTGTAAAATCTGCATAACACGTTTTTACTTCATATTTCTCTAATAAAATATTTAATAATCTGTACGTTCCACCGTAACAATCTCTTTCTACTAAAATGGTGTCGCCAGATTTTAAAACGGTATCGAACAATAATGCCAATGCGGAAACACCCGTATTCGTACAAACACAACCAGCACCGTTTTCTGCTAAGGCGAAGATATCTTCTAAAGCATTTCGAGTCGGATTGTCAGTTCTGGAATAATCGTAATTTTTATTATTTGGAAATTGTCTTTTTTGATCGAAAGTTGCTGTGTTGTAAATTGGCAAATGGGTTGCGCCATAAGCGTCGACTAAATTGGAATGTTGTGCTATATTAGCTAATAAAGTTTCAAGTTGCATGTTATATATGTTTTAAGTTTAGACCAAAAAAAAACCTCTACAAAAGCAGAGGTCTATTTATATTATTATTTTTAGATTTAACAAATAGAATACCCTGCGGAAATTTTCCACATCATCATTTGCATCATCATTTTGTTATTTACTAATTGCATGTTGTTCTTTTTTAACGGGACAAAAATAGAATAATTTTCTAATAAAATATATTTTATAGTTAAATTATCTAAATTTTACTATTTTATAATAATAATTTAGATTTTTTATCCAAATAAATAAAATTTAAGCATCTGTTTTTATTTAAAAACGCAGAAAAAGCATTTCAAATTTTACTAAAAATAAAAAACTAAAATAATGATTTGTATTTCAAATTGATTTTATAACTTTGCACCAGAATTAAAAGAGGAAAAATTTGAACTGATTGCAACCTCTTGATACTGAAATTATTTCGGTATTGAAAAAATGCTAAAGCAGAAACCCTCCTTTAGTATTTCCCTGCAATTTTTTCGTTTATTATTTATATAATTTATTTTTATAATTATGGCATATTTATTTACGTCGGAATCTGTAAGTGAAGGACATCCAGACAAAATTGCAGATCAAATTAGTGATGCATTAATTGACAACTTTTTAGCATTTGACCCAGCGTCAAAAGTAGCTTGTGAAACTTTAGTAACAACTGGACAAGTAATTTTGGCCGGTGAAGTAAAGTCATCTACTTATTTAGATGTTCAAACTATTGCACGTGATGTAATCAAAAAAATTGGTTATACAAAAAGCGAATACATGTTTGAGGCGAATTCTTGTGGTGTTTTATCTGCTATTCACGATCAATCTGACGACATTAACAGAGGTGTTGATAGAGCTGCAGCAACTGATTTCGAATCAAAAGCTAACGCACAAGGAGCAGGTGACCAAGGAATTATGTTTGGTTACGCCACAAACGAAACAGTTGATTTAATGCCATTAGCATTAGACTTAGCTCATAAATTATTACAAGAATTAGCAGAATTAAGAAGAGAAAATTCAGCTATTACTTATTTACGTCCAGATGCAAAATCTCAAGTAACATTAGAATACAACGACGATAACATTCCTGTTAGAATTGACTCAATTGTAGTTTCAACTCAGCATGATGATTTCGATGAAGAAACTTCTATGTTAGCAAAAATCAAGAAAGACATTATTGAAATTTTAATTCCTAGAATTTTAGCGAAATATCCTCAATACGCTCATTTATTTAATGATAAAATTGAGTACCATATTAATCCAACTGGAAAATTCGTAATTGGAGGACCACATGGAGATACTGGATTAACAGGTAGAAAAATTATTGTGGATACTTACGGAGGAAAAGGTGCTCACGGTGGTGGAGCTTTCTCTGGAAAAGACCCAAGTAAAGTAGATAGAAGTGCTGCTTATGCTGCGCGTCATATTGCTAAAAACTTAGTAGCTGCTGGTGTAGCTAGTGAAGTTTTAGTACAAGTTTCTTATGCTATTGGTGTAGCAAAACCATGTAACATTTACGTAAACACTTACGGAACAGCTAATAATGGTTTATTAGATTCTCAAATTTCTGATAAAGTAGCGCAATTGTTTGATTTAAGACCTTACGCAATTGAGCAAAACTTAAAATTAAGAACTCCAATTTATAGTGAAACTGCAGCTTACGGACACATGGGACGTAAAAATGAAGTAGTTACTAAAACGTTTAAATCTCCAAACGGTGATGTAAAAACGATTGAAGTAGAATTATTCACTTGGGAAAAATTAGACAGAGTTGCAGATATCAAAACTGCATTTGGAATCTAATATTTTCTAAATTATTATAAAAAAATCCCGATTTGAAATTTCAAATCGGGATTTTTTATTTTATCTAATTTCTTGATTTAAAATTAAATCAACATACATATTAATTTTGTCTTTTAATTCTTTTCTATGCGAAATGAAATCTAAGAAACCGTGATCTAATAAGAATTCTGAAGTTTGAAATCCTTCTGGTAAATCTTTACCTGTTGTATCTCTAACTACACGTGGTCCAGCGAAAGCTACTAAAGCTCCTGGTTCCGCGATATTAATATCTCCTAACATTGCATAAGAAGCGGTTGTTCCTCCAGTTGTTGGATCAGTACATAATGAAATGTATGGTAATCTTTCTTCTGCTAATTGCGCTAATTTTGCTGATGTTTTAGCTAATTGCATTAAAGATTGCGCGGCTTCCATCATACGAGCACCACCCGATTTTGAAATCATTACAAATGGTAATTTATGTTTCATAGAATAATTAATTCCACGAGCAATTTTTTCACCTACCACTGCACCCATCGAACCACCAATAAAAGCAAAATCCATACAACAAATAACGATATCGTTACCTTTTGATTTTCCAACTGCAGTTCTCACTGCGTCTTTCAATTTTGTTTTTTCAGAAACTTCTTTTAAACGGTCGCTATATTTTTTAGTATCTACGAAGTTTAATGAATCTACAGAAGTTAAATTTGCATCTAATTCTTCAAATTCATTATTGTCGAATAAAATTTGAAAATACTCGGCACTACCAATTCTTACATGATAATCATCTTCAGGGCTTACCCATAAATTTCTTTCTAATTCGTCAGAATCAACAATTTTACCTGTTGGAGATTTATACCACAATCCTTTTGGAACATCTTTTTTATCTTCAGTTGCGGTGGTAATTCCTTTTTCTTTTCTTTTAAACCAAGCCATAATATTAAGTTAGAAGTTAGAAGTTGGAAGTTAGAAGTGACCTTCAAAACATAACTTTATCTAACATATTAAAAATTTATTATTTTATTATTTTTTGTACAATTATAGAGTGTTCACATTATTTAAATCGGCGAAAGCCTGTTCTAATCTTTTGTTGAAAGTTAATTCCCCTTCACGAACCCATTTTCTAGGATCGTAATATTTTTTATTTGGAATATCACTTCCTTCAGGATTTCCAATTTGAGTTTTTAAATACTCCATGTTATTTGCTACATAATCTCTAACACCTTCTGTGAAAGCGAATTGTAAGTCTGTATCGATATTCATTTTAATTACTCCATAAGAAATAGCTTCTCTAATTTCTTCTAAAGTAGAACCTGAACCACCGTGGAAAACAAAATCAACTGGATTTGGACCCGTATTGAATTTATTTTGAACGAATTCCTGAGAATTTTTTAAGATTTTCGGTGTTAATTTCACGTTTCCTGGTTTATAAACACCATGAACATTTCCGAAAGATGCGGCAATAGTGAAACGTGGACTAATTTTCATTAATTCTTCGTACGCGTAAGAAACTTCTTCTGGTTGTGTGTATAATTTTGAACTATCTACATCTGAGTTATCTACACCATCTTCTTCACCACCCGTAATACCTAATTCGATTTCTAATGTCATACCCATTTTACTCATACGAGCTAAATAGTGTTTACAAAGCTCGATATTTTCCTCAATTGGTTCTTCTGATAAATCAATCATATGAGAAGAATATAATGGTTTTCCTGTTGCTGCGAAATGTTTTTCAGACGCATCTAACAAACCATCAATCCAAGGCAATAATTTTTTAGCGCAGTGATCTGTATGCAAAATCACAGTTGCACCATAAGCTTCCGCCAAAGTATGCACGTGAATGGCACCAGCAATTGAACCTAAAATAGCTGCTTTTTCACCAGCATTAGATAATCCTTTTCCTGCATTAAATTGTCCGCCACCATTAGAAAACTGAATAATTACCGGAGCATTCAATTTAGCTGCCGTTTCTAAAACACCATTTACTGTGTTATTCCCTGTAACATTAACAGCAGGTAGAGCAAATCCTTTTTCTTTTGCGTATCTGAAAATTTCTTGAACCTGATCTCCTGTTGCAACTCCTGGTTTAATATTATGACTCATAGTGCGTTTTTTATTTAATAATTATTTGTGTTGTTGTTTAGATTTACAAAAGTAATAATTTTATTAATTTTAGAAAGGATAATTGATACCTATATTAAAAACTGTTTCAGATAAACTCATATCCTTAAACCATCTTTGCGAATATTCTTTAGCTGGATTGTAGGCTTTGTAACCAAAATCACCACGAACTACAAAGAAACCAAAATCATATCGAAGTCCGAAACCAGTACCTAGAGCCAACTCTTGAATTGATTTTGCGCCTTTAAATT
>JAULXA010000198.1:0-4106 GCA_032118875.1 Flavobacterium sp. | reverse complement strand
TCCTATCCGATTTCTCAGATAAAACAATAAAAGGAAATAAAGTTATTCCTCTCACCCATTTTGGGGTTAAATATTTAAAAACTATTACAATCATTTGATACAAAGTTGCTAAATTTGCCTCTATGAACAATGAAATAAATCCAAATAATTTAAAAGAAGGTGAAGATTTTTATTACACACCTGAAGGATACAAATGTTTTACCGAAAAATACCACCTAAAACGTGGCTATTGCTGTAAAAGTGGTTGTCGTCATTGTCCTTACGGATTTGACAAAAAAACCGGCACCATTAAAAAATAAAAAATGGACATTCAATTATTCAAATATCGAATCAAAATTCACAAATCCTATCATAGGTCTGACATTCGTTATCCCTAGGTTTCAATAATCTGAAATTTAGAACATAAACCTAACGAATTAAAAAACAAAAAAATGACTTTCAAAGAACAAATACAACAAGGTATTCCATCTGTTTTACCACAGCCAAAAACTTACGAGACTTCCATAAATCACGCGCCAAAACGCAAGGAAATATTAACTGCCGAAGAAAAAAAATTAGCTTTAAAAAACGCTTTACGTTATTTTGATGCAAAACATCATGCGGAATTACTTCCAGAGTTTAAAGCAGAATTAGAAACGTATGGTCGAATTTACATGTACCGTTTTCGTCCTGATTATGAAATAAAAGCGCGACCAATTTCTGATTATCCAGGAAATTCGGAACAAGCAAAAGCGATCATGTTGATGATTCAAAACAATTTAGATTATGCCGTAGCACAACATCCGCATGAATTAATTACCTATGGTGGTAACGGTGCGGTTTTTCAAAACTGGGCGCAATATTTGTTAACGATGAAGTATTTGTCTGAAATGACAGACGAACAAACATTATCTATGTATTCTGGTCATCCAATGGGATTATTCCCTTCTCATAAAGAAGCACCAAGAGTGGTTGTAACAAACGGAATGACTATCCCAAATTATTCTCAACCAGATGATTGGGAAAAAATGAATGCTTTAGGTGTTTCTCAATACGGACAAATGACTGCTGGAAGTTATATGTACATTGGCCCGCAAGGAATTGTACACGGAACAACAATTACCGTTTTAAATGGTTTCAGAAAAATTAAAAAATCACCAACTGGAGGTTTATTCGTAACTTCAGGATTAGGTGGAATGTCTGGTGCACAACCAAAAGCAGGAAATATTGCCGGTTGTGTAACCGTTTGTGCTGAAGTCAATCCAAAAATAACTCATATTCGTCATTCTCAAGGTTGGATCAACGAAATTGTAGAAGATATCACTCTTTTAATCGCTCGTGTTCGAAAAGCTTTAGAAAATAAAGAAGTCGTTTCAATTGCCTACTTAGGAAATATCGTAGATGTTTGGGAACGTTTTGACCAAGAAAATTTACATATCGATTTAGGTTCAGATCAAACTTCACTACATAATCCTTGGGCTGGTGGCTACTACCCTACCGGATTTTCATTTGAAGAATCGAATGAAATGATGGCTAATCATCCAGATAAATTTAAAGAAGAAGTTCAAAAAACATTGCGTCGTCATGCGGCAGCCATAAACAAACATACTGCAAAAGGAACATATTTCTTCGATTATGGAAATGCCTTTTTACTAGAAGCATCAAGAGCTGGAGCTGATGTTTTTGCAGAAAATCATATCGATTTCAAATACAATAGTTATGTTCAAGATATTATGGGACCGATGTGTTTTGACTATGGATTTGGTCCATTCCGTTGGGTTTGTGCCTCTGGAAATCCAGAAGATTTAGCAAAAACGGATAAAATTGCTTGTGATGTTTTAGAAGAAATGATGAAAAACTCGCCAGTTGAAATTCAGCAACAAATGGCAGATAATATTCAGTGGATAAAAGGTGCGCAAGAAAATAAATTAGTTGTGGGTTCGCAAGCTCGTATTTTATATGCTGATGCTGAAGGACGAATTAAAATTGCAGAAGCGTTCAACCAAGCGATTGCTCGTGGAGAAATTGGAATGGTAGTTTTAGGTCGTGATCATCATGATGTTTCAGGAACAGATTCACCATATAGAGAAACTTCAAATATTTATGATGGTTCTCGTTTTACAGCAGATATGGCCATTCAAAACGTAATTGGCGACAGTTTCCGTGGTGCAACATGGGTTTCAATTCACAATGGCGGTGGCGTGGGCTGGGGCGAAGTGATAAACGGAGGTTTTGGCATGCTTCTTGATGGTACAAAAGAAGCATCTAAACGTTTGGAAATGATGTTGTTCTGGGATGTTAACAACGGAATCTCAAGAAGAAACTGGGCACGAAATGAAGGAGCTATTTTCGCTATAAAACGCGCTATGGAAACGCAACCTTTATTAAAAGTAACCCTTCCAAACTTAGTTGACGAAAATTTATTAACTTAAATATACCGCTATGAAACTATTAAAATTACTTTCTGTTTTAGGATTTTTTATCCTAACTTCATGTTCTTCCGTATACGTGAATACGGATTACGACAAAAAAGCAAATTTTGCGTCGTATAAAACGTATGCGTACAACAAAACAAGTATTGACAAAGCTGAAATTTCTGATCTAGACAAAAAAAGAATTTTATATGCCATCGATGATGTAATGCCTGCAAAAGGTTTTACAAAATCTGAAAATCCAGATGTTTTAATTAGTATTTTCACCAAAGAAAGGGAACGAGTAGATGTTTACAACAACATGGGCTGGGGATTTGGCTGGGGCTGGGGTCCAGGTTGGGGAATGGGCTATTCCAGAACAACAACTACTCCCGAAGGAACATTATACATTGACATTGTGGATGCAAAAACAAAAGAATTAGTTTGGCAAGGAACTGGAACTGGTTATCTAACAACTGATTCCGAAAGAAAAGACGAAAGAATTGCAGAATTTGTGGCAAAAATTTTAGAAAAATATCCACCAATTGTAAAATAAAATTTAATTCAATAGAAATACATAAATCCTGATAAGTTGTTAAACCTATCAGGATTTTTATTTTGCATGATAAAAATCATAATTTGATATAAAATTTATTGTAATTTTACATCAAACAACATAAAACCATTATGGAAGCTAATTTTGAAAGTAACCCATTGATTGACAGGTTACCTAAACATTTAAAACAATTCATAATCCCTCAAGATTATAACGATTATACACCTATAAACCAAGCGGTTTGGAGATATGTAATGCGTAAAAACGTAGATTACTTATCAAAAGTTGCTCATAGTTCTTATTTAGAAGGTTTAGATAAAACGGGTTTAGAAATAGACAACATTCCGAACATGTATGGTATGAACCGTATTTTGAAGGAAATCGGTTGGGCTGCAGTTGCAGTAGATGGGTTTATTCCTCCTAGTGCATTTATGGAATTTCAAGCGTATAATGTATTAGTTATTGCTTGCGATATTCGTCAGTTAGAACATATAGAATACACGCCTGCTCCAGACATTATTCATGAAGGTGCTGGCCACGCTCCTATTATTGCCAATCCAGAATATGCAGAATATTTACGTCGTTTTGGTGAAATTGGTTGCAAAGCGATTTCTTCAGCTCGTGATTACGAATTGTATGAAGCTGTTCGATTATTATCAATCGTAAAAGAAGCAGAAGGCACTCCAGAAGCTGAAATTAAAGCCGCAGAAGACCAAGTGGAGTTTTTACAAAACAACATGGGCGAATTGTCTGAGATGTCTAAAATTAGAAATTTACATTGGTGGACTGTTGAATATGGTTTAATCGGAACTGTTGAAAATCCAAAAATATATGGTGCTGGTTTGTTGTCATCTATTGGTGAAAGCGCTTGGTGCATGACAGATAACGTAAAGAAAATTCCTTACGATATTTCTGCTGCAGATCAAAGTTTCGACATTACTAAACCGCAACCTCAACTTTATGTTACGCCAGATTTCGCGCAATTGAGTTCTGTTTTAGAAGAATTTGCTAATAAAATGGCTCTTAGAACTGGTGGATTATCTGGAATTAAAAAATTAATTACTTCCAAAAATTTAGGAACAGTAGAATTAAGTACAGGTTTACAAATTTCTGGAGTTTTTACCAATGTAATTGAAAACGAAGGCAAACCAGTTTACATC
>JAULXA010000197.1:0-2101 GCA_032118875.1 Flavobacterium sp. | reverse complement strand
GATACAACTAGAGATGAAATTGTTTTTTACGATGAAGAATTACTTTCTGTAGTAAATACTTTTTCACATAAAGAAAACAGCAAAACGTTCACAAATGCCTTAGCCAATAATGCGAAAGAACGCTCAAGACGATTTGACACCATAAATTCTAGCGAAAGCATTTCAAAAGTACATGAGAAAATAAAAAATCGTTCGGTTTCACTATTTGAACCTCGACCTGAATTAAATCATGCCACTAATGCCATGTGTATTGTTGGTAGAAGAAGTGTTTCAGACCATATGTTTTTAGATAGACGTTCGTTTATGAATTCTTTTGATTATGAAGTCGACCCAAAAGGCGATTATTTAGCTGGAATTTTAAATGCCGTAGCTCCAGTTGGTGGCGGTATTAATTTAGAATATTATTTTTCTAGAGTCGACAATCATAAACTTGGTGCGGGTTCCAAATTACCTCATAATGTAATGGGATTAATTGGAGTTGCGAATGGAATTGACGGAGATTTACGACCAGGTTTACCTAGTCAAATGATTGAAGTTCATGATCCATTACGACTATTAATTGTAGTAGAACATTTTCCTGAAATTGTAAAATATGCCATAACAAAAGTTCCTGCAACTTATGAATGGTTTATCAATAATTGGGTGAATTTAGTTGCCTTACATCCAGAAACTAAAGAACTATATCGTTTTGTGAATGGTGAATTTGAAATATACCAACCCGTTGCTTTTGATATTAAAACAATTGACAATTCTTTGGAATATGCGATTACGAGTTCGGAAAATTTAAACATAACTCTAATAAAATAAGATGATGACAAATGAATTTTTATTAGTATTTATCATTATTCCTATTATAGGATTTTTGATTAGTTTTTTTATTCCTGAAAAGAAAGAGTCTTGGCTATCTTGGACGGCATTTACAACCGTTTTTGTTCAGTTTTTAGTCTTATGCGTTTTTATTTCCTATTGGATAATTAACGGTAGCAAAGATTTAAATTTATTCGAAGTTTCTTTAGTCAAAACAAATGACTACGACTTCTTTATAGATTTTTATTTCGACAAAGTAACAGCTGTTTATTTATTCATTGGTGCTTTATTAACCTCAATGATAACAACATATAGTCGCTATTATCTACATCGAGAAAAAGGATACAAACGCTTTTTTATCACCGTTTTATTCTTCTTTTTTGGATATAATTTAGCCATTTTATCAGGGAATTTTGAAACTTTATTTATCGGTTGGGAAATTATCGGAATTTCATCATTTTTACTAATTGGCTTTTACAGAGAACGTTATTTACCTGTAAAAAATGCCTTCCGAGTATTTTCAATCTATAGAATTGGTGATGTTGGAATTATTTTAGCGATGTGGGCCAGTCATCATTTGTTCCATGAAAACATCACTTTTATCCGACTGCATAATTACGAATTGGTTAACGAACATTTGCAAAATCACACCTTAATCGGATCATTTATTGCTTTGTGTTTGGCGTGTGCAGCTGCAGTAAAATCTGCTCAAGTACCCTTTTCTTCTTGGTTACCAAGAGCTATGGAAGGTCCTACTCCATCAAGTGCTATTTTTTACGGTTCACTTTCTGTGCATTTAGGTGCTTTTTTAATGTTACGAACCATGCCTTTTTGGGAACACCAAACGTCTATGCGAATTGCCATTGGCGTAATGGGATTCACCACAAGCATCATTACTACATTGATAGCCAGAGTACAATCCTCCGTAAAAAGTCAAATTGCTTATAGTTCGATTTCTCAAATTGGATTGATATTTATTGAAATTGCTTTAGGATTCGAAACATTAGCTTTATTTCATATCGCTGGAAATGCGTTTTTAAGAACTTATCAATTATTGGTTTCACCATCTGTGGTAAGTTATTTAATTCGAGAACAATTTTACAATTTCGTACCTAAACAAGTAAGCAAAAGCATCATTCCTAAAAAATTTGAAAATGCTTTATATGTCTTAAGTTTAAACGAATTTCACTTGGAAAAAATAATTAGAATTTTCCTTTGGAATCCATTAAATACAATTGGTAACAAATTAAATTTCTTAAACTTAAGAAAACTATTCTTCTTGTTTTTAAGCACG
>JAULXA010000196.1:0-1639 GCA_032118875.1 Flavobacterium sp. | reverse complement strand
CTGGTGCTGCTGCAGATTTAGATTTAGCTGCTTTGTATTTAGATTGTACAGGTTTTGCTGTTGTCTCATATTTTTTGGTTGGAGCAAGATAACCATTATTTGAACTCGAAGAATTCAACGCACTATTTCTAAAACTAATTTCGTTTTCTGTACTGCTGTTTTTATTTAATTCATTTGTAATTATCTTTTTTTCTTCCGAAGCTAAGCCTTCTTCTTTTAATTCCATTTTCATCGCCGAATCATCAACTGAAGCATCCGATGACTTATTCGCATCAAGATAAAAACTAGTTTCTACTGAAGTTCCATTAGAAGTAGTAGTTGGATTTATTTTATTTCCTGATTTTGTTGTAATAGAATTATCAACCACAACTTCCCTAGCTTTTTCTATAATTTTCTTCACGGAATCGTTAGAAACAATATCAGAATTTGTATCATTGCTTTTGATCTTACCTTTGAAAGTTTCTTCATTTGACACAAATTGGTAAATGATAGAAAAACTTAATAAAACCGTTGCAGCAATCGCTAGTTTTTGCCAAGTGTTTTTCTTTTGCACCACAATAGTGTTGTCCAATTTTTCTTCCACACGATTCCAAACCTTATCCATTCCTGGAAAGTCTTTTTCGCCTTTGTGGGAAGCGCTTTTTATTTTGCTATATATTTTATCTTCTGAGTTCATCTTACTTTGCTTTTTGATAATAAAATTGATTGACCAAATCTTTTAATTTTGTTTTTGCCACATTGAGTTGCGATTTGGATGTGCCTTCCGAAATTTGAAGTTTCTCAGCAATGTCTTTATGTGAAAAACCTTCTATCACAAACAAACTGAAAACAGTTTTGCAACCATCAGGCAAATAATTCAGTAAGTTGAGTAAATCTTCTTCCTCTAATTCGCACATTTCATCTGTTAAAGGTTGGTTTTTTAGACTCACATCTTCCAAATACAAATTAAAATTGACATTCTTTTTCAACTGCATCAAACATTGATTGACTGCAATTTTTTTCGCCCAACCTTCAAAAGCTAATTCTTCTTTTAGTTGGTCAATTTTTGTAAAAATGATGTAAAAAGCATCGGCCATGGCTTCTTCAATTTCTTCTTCTTTTTTCAAATAGCGCGAACATGTATAGTAGAGTTTACGCGCGAGCAATTCGTACACTTGCCGTTGGGCATCGCGTTGCTGTTTTTTGCAGGCTTGTATGAGTTGAATGTCAATCATTTATTTTGTTTCAGGTTTCGAAATTCAAAATTCGTTATTCAATTTTTGTTTCTGTTTATTATATAGATGTCATTTTTTATCAAAAGGTTGGGACGACATTAAATTATTTTCAAAAAAAAATCGTAAGCGGTGAAACTTACGATTATAAAAGTACAATTTTATTTAAAATTTATTCTTTAAATACCATATCAATGCACATTACAGCGGCAATCATCAATTGACGTAACGGATTATCTTCTGGAACATTTGAAATGTTAATCACATAATTATCGGCACTTGTGAAAAATTCTTTTCCTAAACCTGCCCATTTTTTTGAAACATTCGCTAATTCTTTATTGTCTTTACTGAATTTAAAATCCCAACCTGTCCATTTTCCTTGAAGTGTACACAAGTTTTTGTCTTGTTGGTCATGTACTTCAAATCGG
>JAULXA010000195.1:0-4519 GCA_032118875.1 Flavobacterium sp. | reverse complement strand
ATTTCATTAACATGGGATCCAGCGCAATATAGTACACCAACAAGTGTAACCTATACCATTCAACTAGCTCCAAGTGGTTCTGATTTTTCAAATGCTCAAGATTTAACTTCAACCACCAATCGTAATGTAACAATTACTATGGGAGAACTAAATTTACCTGCATTAACAGCAGGAGCAATTCCATTTGTTCCAACTCCTTTAGATTTCAGAATTAAAGCAACTGTAGCTGGTGGCACACCTTTATACTCAAACATAATTACTTATGACGTAACCGCTTTTGGATGCTTAGGTCAGTTTGCTGTTGGTGCCGGAATTCCTGCTTCAGGTTGGAACTGGAACAGTCCAACAAGTTTTATTTGTGATAACAATGTATTAACTTCAAGAGTTGGTTTAATCAATGATACTTTCCGTTTCTTCACTACAGAAGGAGATTGGGGTTCAGGAAGAAATTTTCCATATTACACAAATTTAGGATATAAAATTGTTAGTGTTTTAGAAAACGCAAATGATGGTGATCAAAATTTCAGATTTACTGGAACACCTGGAACATACAGAATTAAAATTGACGAAAACAACAAAACAATTGGAGTAGCAAACAGTACTGTTACTAGTGGTCTTGAGCCAACATCTTTTTGGTTAGTGGGTGCTGCAACTCCTGGCGGATGGTCATGGACAGGTAGTAACGAAACAGAATTACCAGTAGTTTCAAATGGTACTTACGAAGTGCCTGTTAACTTAATAAACAATGAAAGCTTTAGAATTTGGTTTGATAATGACGGAACAGATAGTTGGGGTTTACCAAATAAAAACTACCCAGGTTACATAGCAGATGGTTACATCATTGATTCAGAATTAATTAACGCAATGGATGGTGATAGCAATTTTAGATATGTAGGACCAACAGGTGTAAGATTATTTAAAATCAATACCGTTACTAAAGTAATCTCTGTAGACTAATTTTTAGTATAAAATCATAAATTGAGCTATATGAAAACATATAGCTCAATTTTTTAATAGTCAATATCATGAAAAAAATTACACTTTTACTAATAGTTTTTTTAAGTAGTTTCTCGTTTGCACAACAGCAAACTCTAACATATACAATTACTCCATCCGTATTTGAAGATAATCAATCCATTACTATAACAATTAATGGAAACTCAGTAAATGAAGCCACTTGGGGATCTGGAAATAATTTGTACTTATGGGCTTGGTCTTTTGACTCAAACGATTTAAATATTTTAGATTGTCCTACAAACGGAAATTGGACAGACTCTAACGAAACGAATAAGTTTATCTACAACTCCGGAACCGACACCTATACTTACACACTAACGCCAAATGCTTTTTACAACCGATTTACAGGTATTGGAAGGATAGGGTTTTTAGTAAAAGCAAATGACGGAACAGGAGATAAAAAATCGCAAGATATTACTTCAGAAGTTGGTGCGTTTAGTTTTACATTAGCTACACCCGCAGTCAATTCTAATACTATTGTAAATTCTGGAGGAAATGTTTTTATTTCTGCAAATCATACAAATGGTGCAGCAAATTATGTATTGAAAGCCAATGGTACTCAAATTCACAATAGTAATGCAGCAGCAACAAGTTATAGTTATACTGTAACAAACATTACCACAAACACGGTTTATACTTTAGAAGTAACCCAAGCCGCAGTTACATTAACAAAGAAATTTAATGTAATTGTAAGACCTACAGTTATACCAACAGTTGCTTTACCAGCAGGTTTAGAAATTGGAATAAATTATAATTCTGGAGACGCCACAAAAGCAACTTTAGTTTTAGAAGCTCCAAGTAAAGACTTCATTTATATAGCAGGAAGTTTTAATAACTGGTTACCAACTAGTACACATTTGATGAATAAAAACACAAGTGGAACAAAATTTTGGTTAGAATTAACCGGACTAACTCCAGGTCAAATTTATACGTATCAATATTGGGTTGCAGATCAAACACCTACAACCAATTCACCAAATATTGTAAAAACAGCAGATCCTTGCTCTACCCTAGTGTTGTCTCCTTTTGATGATAGTGGCATTCCTACATCTTCTTATCCATCAATGCCAACATATCCGGCAGGACAAGAAAGAGAAGTTACGGTTTTACAAACGGGTCAAACACCATATAACTGGCAAGTAACCAACTTCACAAAACCAGAAAAAGACAAATTAATCGTTTATGAAGTATTGGTTAGAGATTTTGATTCGGATAGAAATTATCAAGACTTAATTGATAAAATTGACTATTTCAAAAATTTAGGAATTAACGCCATCGAATTAATGCCCGTAATGGAATACGAAGGAAATGAAAGTTGGGGTTATAATACCGCTTTTCATATGGCCTTAGATAAATATTATGGAACTGGAAATAAACTGAAAGAACTTATCGATTTGTGTCACCAAAATGGTATTGCAGTTATTTTAGACATCGCCTTTAATCATGCTTTTGGAAGAAACCCAATGGTTCGTATGTGGATGAACGATACAAGCACAGGGGTTCAAGATGGTTGGGGACCACCAAATACAGACAACCCGTATTTTAACACAACCGCTCGTCATAGTTACAGCGTTGGTGAAGATTTTAATCACACAAGTGCGTACACCCGTGAATATGTAAACAAAACAATCAAACATTGGATTAACGAATTTAAAATTGATGGTTTTCGTTGGGATTTAACTAAAGGATTTACACAAAATTGTACGGCTGGAAATGATGCTTGTACGAATAATTACCAAGCAGATCGTGTGGATGTTTTAAAATTATACGCCGATCATTCTTGGGCACAAGATCCAAATCATTATGTAATTTTTGAACATTTAGGTTCTGATTTTGAAGAACAACAATGGGCAAATTATCGATTAGGTGAAGGAAAAGGAATTATGATGTGGGGAGAAATGTTTACGCAATTCAAAGAATTAGCTATGGGCTATTCTAACACAACGGGAAACATTTCAAGAATGGGGCATATCAGTAGAGGTTTTACCGGAAAACGATTAATGGGTTATTCAGAAAGTCATGACAAAGACCGATTAATGTACGAAGCAAAAACTTTTGGAAATGCAACAGGAACAAACCCCGTTTTAAACAACGAAGCCAACTCTTTAAATAGAATGTCAGCTTTAGGAGCCATTAGTGTTTTAATTCCTGGTCCGAAAATGATTTGGCATTTTCAAGAATTAGCAATGGACGATTCTATTTATGCTTGTGAAAACGGTGTCGTAAATAGTGAAGCTGATGCTACGCCTGGTGATTGTAAACTTTCAACAAAACAACAACCACAATGGGTGGAAAACTGGTTAACAACTACTCCAAGAAGTAAGGTTTATACTGATTATTCAAAATTTACTAAACTTAAAAAAGGAGAAACTGTTTTTAATGGCGAGTATTCTATTAGCCCAGAAAGTGCTGATAATTTAAAACAACGAATTTACATTTTTGACAATTCATTATTACCAACCCAACTTAAAAACGTGGTGATTTTAGCGAATTTATATACCAGTTCACAAAACATTACTGCCGATTTTCCATACACTGGAAACTGGTATAATTTAATGGATAATTCGGTAACCAATGTAAGCGCAACGAATATGCAAATTACTTTAGCACCAGGAGAATATAAAATTTTCGGGAATCAATTGTCAACGGTTTTATCTAATGAAAGTTTCGAAGTATTTTCAAAACTTCAATTGTATCCGAACCCTACTTCAAATGCATTTATGCTTACTTTAGATGCTCAAAAAGTAGAAATTTATGCTGTAACCGGACAATTAGTTAAAACAGAAAACAATACTATCGCTAACAAAGAGATTTCTACTTCCGACTTATCAAAAGGTATTTACATCGTAAAAATTACTAATTCTGATAATGTTTCAGTTAGCAAAAAATTAATTAAAGAATAAAGCATAAAGTTAGTTAAACAAAAACGCCAAACTCATTTGAATTTGGCGTTTTTAATTTATGAAGAAAATGAGTTTACATTTTCATTAACCAGTTTCTTACCGAAACTTCTTTTTCAATAATATTTTTTAAATCAGCAATAGCTACACGTTCTTGAAGCATCGTGTCTCTATAACGAATAGTAACTGTTTTGTCTTCTACCGTTTGATGATCTACAGTAATACAAAATGGCGTTCCTAATGCGTCTTGTCTTCTGTAACGACGACCCACTGCATCTTTTTCATCGTAAGCTACGTTGAAATCCCATTTCAATTCTTCCATGATTTCTTTAGCAATTTCTGGTAAACCATCTTTTTTCACTAAAGGTAAAATAGCAGCTTTTGTTGGTGCTAAAACTGAAGGCAAACGTAAAACTGTTCTTGTTGAACCATCTTCTAATGTTTCTTCTTGTAATGATTTTGAGAAAACCGCTAAGAACATTCTGTCTAAACCAACAGAAGTTTCAACAACATAAGGCACATAATTTTTATTTTCTTCGGTATCAAAATATTGTAATTTTCTACCTGAGAATTGTTCGTGAGCTTTTAAATCGAAGTCCGTA
>JAULXA010000194.1:0-3456 GCA_032118875.1 Flavobacterium sp. | reverse complement strand
TTTCTGTTGGTTTTCTTGTAAAACTTCGGCTAAATCTGAAATTGAATTAACTTCGCAAAATTCAGTTGCAAAAGCTTCAATGCCAAAGGTGTTATATTTTTTTAATGCTTGTTGTTTCGTGATATTCATGTTTTTATTTTTTTGATGCCTTCTGAAAAACGGATGACTGAGACTGAGACTGAGAACTTTTCTACAATGCTTTTCTTAAATCTTCTTCGCTAACGAATTCGTTTTTAAAGAACGTTTGTTTTCCGTTTTTAATCACAATTACTACTGGTAAACCTTGGTAACCTAATGCGTTAAATAACGATTTGTTTTTATCAGCATCAATTCTGTGAATGATTACTTTATCAGCCATTTCTTTGCTCATTTTGTCTAAATAAGGCGCCATTTTTTTACATGGTCCGCACCATTCTGCGTAAAAATCAATCACAACCGTTTTGTCTGAAACCATTAGTTTGTTGTAGTCTTCTTGAGTCATTCCAGACCAAACCGCATTAGTTTTCGGATTCGCTTTTTCCCAAGCCATATAACCACCATCTAATTCGATAACATTTTTAAAACCTAATTCTACTAAATGATTAGCCGCTTTTTTACTTCTTCCACCACTTAAACAATAGACAAAAACAGGTTTAGATTTGTCTAAATTTGCGACTTGAGTATCAAAAGAATCTCCGTTCCAATCTACATTTTTAGCATCAGCAATTTTTCCGTTAGCGTATTCACCTGGCGTTCTAACATCTAAAATTTGTGCATCGTCAGTTTTAATGATAGTTGTTTTAAATTCTGTAGCATCTACACTTTTAAAACTTTGACTGTTTGTGCAACTAATTGATAAAGTTATTATTGCAGTTGCGATAATGGTTTTTAAGTTTTTCATTTTTCTAAATATTAAATATTTTATAACTTTTATGTGTTTGTTTTATGATGTTTTCTGTTCGTTCTGGATGCGTGTCGGAAATGAAAATTTGTCCAAAGATATCATCATTTACCATGTTTACAATTTGTTGCACTCTGAAGGCGTCTAATTTATCAAAAATATCATCAAAAAGCAAAATCGGTAAGGTTTTCGTGTGTTTTTTAATAAAATCGAATTGCGCTAACTTTAAGGCAATTAAAAACGATTTTTGTTGCCCTTGCGAGCCGAATTTTTTTACAGGAAAATCGGAAATATTAAACAAAATATCATCTTTATGAATTCCGACAGTCGTATACTGGGTAATTCTGTCTTTTTGAAGGTTTTGGTCTAATAAATTATCTAAAGAATCGTGATGCAGTTGGCTTTCGTATTCTATAGAAACTTTTTCTGCATTTTCTGAAATTACTTCATACAATTCTTGAAAAACGGGAACGAATTTCTCTAAAAAATCTTTTCTTTTTTTGAAAATAATTTGTCCGAATTCCGATAATTGCTCGTTATAAATACTCAAGTTATCTGCGTCAAAAACTTGGTTTAAAGCAAAATATTTCAATAAAGCATTACGCTGTTGTAGCGTTTTTTGATAATTAATTAGCGTATTCAAATACGTAACATCAAAAGTTGAAATGACGTTATCTATAAATTTTCTTCTAGTTTCGCTGCCTTCAATAATTAAATCGGTATCGCTTGGCGAAATAATCACAATCGGAATCAAGCCAATATGTTCTGAAAATTTCTCGTAAATTTTACCGTTTCGTTTTAAAACTTTTTTTTGGGCTTTTTTATAACTACAAATAATTTGTTCGGTTCGATTTTCTTTTTCGAAAACACCATCAATAACAAAAAATTCTTCGCCATGTTTAATGTTTTGTGTGGAAAGCGGATTAAAATAACTTTTCCCAACTGCTAAATGATAAATCGCATCTAAAATGGTTGTTTTTCCAATGCCGTTTTTTCCCACAATAGCATTAATCTTACTTTCGAATTCAAAAGAATTCTCAGCAATATTTTTATAATTGAGTAAAGATAGTTTTTTTAAAATCACGTTTTTTTAGTAAAAAGTGGTAAAAATTCCACTTGCGAGTACAAATGTAAGCTCAAATTTTAAAAATATAAATAAAAGAACTTTTAAATTTAAATAAAAAGTATATTTTTGCACCTCTAATAAAATTTTAGTTAAATGGCAACATATAATAAAAGAGGTTATAAATCACCAAAACCTGAAGTAGAAAAAGATCCTGCATTTGATACAACTGTAGAAGATGTTAATGTAAACGAAAGTGAAAGCACAACTGCTGAAGTTTTTAATACATTAGATGCAACTGCAAACAAAACTGAAGAGTGGGTAATTAGAAACCAAAAAGCGATTTTAGGAGTAATTGCAGCTGTTGCAATTGGTACTTTAGGATATATTTTATTTGATAAATTTGTTTCTACACCAAAACAAGAAGAAGCATTTAGAGATATGAATCAAGCTCAAATGTATTTTCAACAAGCCGTTGATGCTACTGAAAAACAAGATTCATTATTTAAATTATCTTTAAAAGGTGGTGAAGGTAAATTAGGTTTCGAAGGAATTATTTCTGAATATTCAGGAACAAAAGCAGCAAACTTAGCAGAATATTATGCTGGTATGGCATATTTAAATACAAAACAATTTGACAAAGCTATTTCGCATTTAGATAATTTTTCTTCAAGTGATAAAGTTTTAGGAGCTTTAGCAATTGGTGCAAAAGGTGATGCGAATGCAGAATTAAACAAAAACGAAGAAGCTTTAAAATTATATGTTGAAGCTGCTAATGTTGATGATAATGATTTTGTAACGCCAAGATTTTTATTAAAAGCAGCTAACACAGCAATTCTTTTAAAGAAAAATGATGAGGCTTTAGGTTACTTAAAAACTATCAAAGAGAAATACGAAACTTCTCAAGAAGGAAGTACAGTTGATATTTTAATTGCATCATTGGAAAAATAATGGCAACCGAAAATAAAAATTTATCACAATACGATAAAAACACAATCCCAAACGCGAAAGATTTTCGGTTTGGGATTGTTGTTTCAGAATGGAACGAGAATGTTACAGAAGGTTTGTATAATGGTGTTGTTTCAGCTTTAACGGATTGTGGCGCTTTGCCAGAAAACATTGATCGTTGGAATGTACCAGGAAGCTTCGAATTAATTTTTGGTGCCCGTCAAATGCACGAAAAATTTGAATTAGATGCTGTGATTGTAATTGGCTGTGTCATTAAAGGCGAAACAATGCATTTTGAGTTTGTATGCGAAGGTGTTACTCAAGGCATGAAAGATTTGAATTTATTGTACGATATACCAACAATCTTTTGTGTATTAACGGATAATACCATGCAACAATCTATTGATAGAAGCGGAGGAAAGCACGGTAATAAAGGAATTGAAGCCGCAATTGCCGCTATTAAAATGATAGAATTAAATAAGAGGTTTTAAACAATTTTCTTAATAAAAATATAAAACTCTTCATCACTGGAGAGTTTTTTTTATATTTGAAGAAAAGCAATTTC
>JAULXA010000193.1:0-4120 GCA_032118875.1 Flavobacterium sp. | reverse complement strand
TACCAATACATTTATCAAAGAAGGCGACATGGCAAACCCAGGAATGCCTTTAGTAAGTATTGAAGGTGTTTCTAGAATGCAAGTAACTGCAATGGTTTCGGAAGGCGATATTTCTCAAATTAAAAACGGAATGCCAGTGAAAATTATGGTGAAGTCGTTAAACAAAGAAGTGACAGGAAAAGTTTCAGAAGTAAGTGGTTCTGCTAAAAATACAGGCGGACAATATTTAGTAAAAGTGACTTTAAACTCTAACGATAAAACGATTTTATCTGGAATGTTCGTAAATGTTCAATTTCCAATCGCCAATCAACCCAAATCAGAAACTACTGTAAAAACAGACAAAGTTATGGTTCCAGAAAGTGCTTTAGTAAAACAAGGACAACTAACAGGGATTTACACGATAGCGAACGGAAAAACAGCCATTTTAAGATGGATTAGAACTGGAAAAACGTTTGGTAATCAAGTAGAAGTTTTATCAGGATTATCGGCTAACGAGCAATATATTGTTTCGGCTGAAGGAAAATTGTATAACGGAGCAAATATTAGTGTTCAGTAATTAGTAATCAGTTTTCAGTCGCAGTTTTCAATACACAACTTGAAACCTGAGACTTTAAACTTTTAAACAAAAATAAAATGCAAGAAGGTATATCAGGAAAAATTGCCCATTTTTTCATCAACTCTAAATTAACAATTTTGTTAATGGTTGGTTTGATGATTATCGGGGTATATAGTTCGTTCTTAATTCCTCGAGAAGAAGAACCACAAATTAATGTTCCAATGGCGGATGTTATGATTGGCTATCCAGGCGCAAGTCCGGCAGAAATAGAAAGTCGTGTTATCAAGCCACTAGAAAAAGTATTGTCTAACATCAAAGGTGTAGAACATTTACATAGTATGGCGATGAACGGTCAGGCGATGATAATTGTACAGTTTTATGTAGGCGAAGATT
The DNA here is from genome assembly GCA_032118875.1 of Flavobacterium sp. Lineage (GTDB taxonomy): Bacteria > Bacteroidota > Bacteroidia > Flavobacteriales > Flavobacteriaceae > Flavobacterium. Next base: position 3,171 of record JAULXA010000193.1, on the reverse strand, counting down.
CAGAACGCTCGTATGTGAAATTGTACGATGAATTAATGAAAAACGAAAACATTTTCCCAAAAGGCGTATACAAACCTATGGTAAAAACACGTTCCATTGACGATGTTCCGATGTTGGGAGTAACGCTTTGGAGTGAAAAATTAAACGATTTCGAAATTCGTCAAATTGCAGAAGAAGTGACTTCTGAAATTGAAAAAGTAAAAGATGTTGCCATTACCAAAGAAATTGGTGGAAGAACCCGTGAATTAAAAGTCGTTTTAGATAAAGATAAAATGGCGGAAAATGGCGTGGATGCTTTAGGAATTATGCAAATGATTCAAGCCAATAACGGCAGTTCTCAGTCAGGAAGTTTTGTAAATAATGACAAAGAATATTTACTAACCACAGGAGAATTTTTATCGACTTCAGAAGATGTAGAAAATTTAGTGGTGGGTGTGAATGCAAACATGCCCGTGTATTTAAAACAAGTAGCTGCTGTTCAAGACGGACCAGCAACACCAAAAAGCTACGTGTCTTTCGGATATGGAAAAGCGAATGAAAAATACGCGAAAAACAAATCTGAATATCCAGCGGTTACTATTTCTGTAGGAAAAGTAAAAGGTGCGGATGCGATGAAAATTTCGGATAAAATCATCGAGAAAATCGAAACCTTAAAAAAGACCTTAATCACAGATGATGTTCACGTAGAAATCTCTAGAAATTACGGAGAAACCGCATCACATAAAGTAGGCGAATTATTAATGCACTTAGGTGTGGCGATAATCGCGGTAACGCTTTTAGTAATGCTTGCCATGGGTTGGCGCGGTGGTTTAGTGGTTTTCTTTTCAGTACCATTAACCTTTGCCTTGACGTTGTTTGCTTATTATATGTTGGGTTATACCTTAAACAGAATTACACTTTTCGCTCTAGTTTTTGTGGTAGGAATTGTAGTAGATGACAGTATCATCATCGCCGAAAACATGCACCGACATTTCAAAATGAAGCGATTGCCGTTCAAACAAGCTGCGATTTATGCGATTAACGAAGTAGGAAATCCAACCATTTTAGCCACATTTACCGTAATTGCTGCTATTTTACCAATGGCTTTCGTGTCAGGAATGATGGGACCTTACATGAGTCCGATGCCAATTGGTGCTTCTATTGCGATGTTATTGTCGTTGTTTGTAGCTTTAACGGTTACGCCTTATTTGGGTTACCATTTATTACACGAAAAAGAAGAACAAGAACACAAAGCGGAACAAGGTTTAGAAACATCTTGGATTTATAGATTGTACAATAAAATTGAACGTCCGTTTTTAGAAAATTCTACGAAACGTCGCGTAATGTTAGGAATTACTGTAGTGCTTTTAGCAGGTTCTGTGTTGATGTTTTTTACGAAATCTGTTTTAGTAAAAATGTTGCCTTTCGATAATAAAAACGAATTCCAAGTGGTTATCGATATGCCAGAAGGAACTACGTTAGAAAGAACTGCTGCAGTAACACAAGAAATTGCACAGTATTTAACAACGGTTCCTGAAGTAGTGAATTATCAAAATTATATTGGAACATCTGCGCCAATTACCTTTAATGGTTTGGTTCGTCATTACGATTTACGTGGTGGAAGTAATATGGCGGATATTCAAGTGAATTTATTACACAAAGAAGACAGAGATTTACAAAGTCATGATATTGCGAAAGTCGTTCGTCCAGAAGTGCAAAAAATTGCGAAAAAATATGGTGCCAACGTCAAAATTATTGAAGTGCCGCCAGGACCACCAGTTCTGTCAACTTTAGTAGCTGAAATTTATGGACCCGATTACAAACAACAAATTGAAGTCGCCAATCAAGTAAAAGGAATTTTAGAAAAAACGACTGATATCGTGGATATTGATTGGTATGTAGAAGACAATCAAACGGAATATAAATTGGAAGTCGACAAAGAAAAAGCGATGTTAAATGGTATCGCACCACAACAAATTGTGGGGAATTTAACGTATTTGTTAAAAGAATACCCAATTTCAAATTTGTACGATGAAGATTCAAATAACAGCGTTGGAATCGTTCTTTCTTTAGATGACAAAGACAAAACGTCGCTTCAAGACATTCAGAATTTAAAAATTAAAGGCAGTCAAGGCAATGTAGTTCCGGTTTCCGATTTGGTAAAAGTGAAAGAAGATGTTTTACAAAAAACCATTTACAGAAAAGATCAAAAACGCGTGGTTTATGTAACGGCTGATATGGCTGGAGATTTAGAAAGTCCGGTGTATGCGATTTTAGGAATGAACGAAGAATTGCAAAAAATGAAATTACCTGCTGGTTATAAAGTCAACGAATTGTACATGGAACAACCTTCGGATGAAAGTGATTTTACTGTTAAATGGGATGGAGAATGGCAAATTACTTTAGAAGTGTTCCGCGATTTAGGAATTGCATTCGGAGTGGTAATTGTAATTATTTACATGCTGATTGTAGGTTGGTTCCAAAACTTTAAAACGCCAATTGTCATGATGATGGCCATTCCACTTTCATTAGTAGGAATTGTTTTCGGACACTGGTTGTTAGATGCTTATTTCACGGCAACTTCTTTCATTGGAATGATTGCTTTAGCTGGAGTTATGGTACGGAATTCCGTCTTACTTATCGATTTTATTGAGATTCGACTAAATGAAGGCGTTCCCTTAAAACAAGCCATTATCGAAGCTGGAGCGGTAAGAACTACGCCAATTTTATTAACAACAGGTGCGGTTGTAATTGGAGCCCTAATTATTTTATTTGATCCAATTTTCCAAGGATTAGCCATTTCATTAGTATTTGGAGCTATCGTTTCTACCGTATTAACTTTAATTGTCGTGCCAATTATTTATTACATCACAGAAAGAAAAAAATGGGAGAAAAAGAGTGTCGAGGAAATTAACGAATAAATTGAAACTATGAAATTATTAATAATAACATCAATTTCTGAATTTGAAAAAGAAATAAAACAAATGCTAGTGAAAGCAAATGTGAAAAACTTTTCATACAAAGAAGTTATTGGTTATCACAACACAAGCGATGAAGCTATAGGGGATAACTGGTTTGCTACAGAAATGAATGAGAATGAAAGTATATTATTTTATGCTTTTGTTCCAAGTGAAAATGTTGCTTTGGTTTTTAATTCGATTAATGAATTTAATGCTATACAAGAAACCACAT
>JAULXA010000192.1:0-1803 GCA_032118875.1 Flavobacterium sp. | reverse complement strand
TTCATTAAAGAATAAATTTTAAACTTATTTTCTATTAAAAACGCCTCGAATTTCGGGGCGTTTTTTTATTCCATTAAGTTAAAGTAATTTTGCAAAAAAGATAAGCAATGAGTTTTCCAAAAGTAATTTTAAAAAAAGGTAAAGAAAAATCTATTCAACGTCGTCATCCTTGGGTTTTCAGTGGAGCGGTTTATGCCGTGACACAAGAATTGAATGATGGGGAAATGGTAGATGTAGTCGATTCAGATCACAACCATTTAGGAACAGGATATTTCAGTGATAAAGGAAGTATTGTGGTTCGAATTTTAACTTTTGGAACGGAAGTTTTTTCTGAAACTTTTTGGAAAGATAAATTGGAATCGGCGTGGTATTTACGAACGCAATTATTGGATTTTGAAGTTACGAATGCCTTCCGTGTGATTCATGGAGAAGGAGATGGAATTTCTGGATTAATCATAGATTATTACGATAAAAACTGGGTGATTCAAGCGCATTCAACAGGTGTTTTTCTTCAAATGAAAGAAATTGCAGATGCGATTCAATCAAATTTCCCAAACCATTGCGATACGATTTATTGCAAAAGTGCCGGAACACTTCCAAATACAGGAACTGATTATTTCTTATTCGGAACTAAAGCCGATACAATTGCCAAAGAAAATAACATTCTTTTTTCTGTAAATTGGGTAGAAGGACAAAAAACAGGTTTCTTCTTAGACCAACGTGAAAACAGAAAATTATTAGGTGAATTCTCAAAAGGTAAAAAAGTATTAAATACATTTTGTTACACTGGTGGATTTTCTATCTATGCGATGAACGCCGGAGCAGAATTAGTAACTTCGGTTGATATTTCTCAAAAAGCCGTTGATTTAGCTGCAAGTAATATGGAATTAAATTTTCCAAAAGCGAATCATACAGCCGTAGCCGACGATGTGTTTAATTTCATGAGAGAACACACGCAGAACTACGATGTAATCGTTTTAGACCCACCCGCTTTCGCGAAAAGCATCAAAAGTAAACATACTGCAACTCAAGCTTACAAACGTTTAAATATAGCAGGTTTAAAAGCTTTAGCGCCAAACGGAATTTTATTCACGTTCTCTTGTTCGCAAGTTATCGACGATGTATTATTTTACAACACCGTTGCCGCAGCAGCCATCGAATCAGGAAGAAATATTAGAGTGTTACACAAATTAGGACAAGGACCAGATCACCCAACCAACATTTACCATCCAGAAGGACATTATTTAAAAGGATTGGTGTTGTTTGTGGAATAATTTTAGTAGTCTGTGTTCAGTTTTTAGTGTTCATTTTGACTATTTAATTAAATAAAAAAACCTGCAAGTACTTAAACTTGCAGGTTTTTTTTGCGCCCTTTGCGTAAAACTTTGCGTCTTTGCGGTTAATTAAAGATTCGCAAAGAAATCATTTCCTTTATCATCTGTAATAATAAACGCAGGGAAATCTTTCACCGTAATTTTACGAACGGCTTCCATACCTAATTCTTCAAAATCAACGACTTCTACAGATAAGATATTTTCTTTAGCTAAAATCGCAGCAGGTCCACCAATAGAACCTAAATAGAAACCACCATATTTGTGACAAGCGTTCATTACGTCTTTGCTTCGGTTTCCTTTTGCTAACATAATCATACTTCCGCCAGCAGCTTGGAATTCATCAACATAAACGTCCATTCTTCCCGCTGTTGTTGGCCCGAAACTTCCTGAAGGCATTCCGTCTGGTGTTTTCGCTGGACCCGCATAATATACAGGATGGTTTTTGAAATACTCTGGCATTGGTTGTCCA
>JAULXA010000191.1:0-3580 GCA_032118875.1 Flavobacterium sp. | reverse complement strand
TATGAAAGAGATTACACACAAGGACCAGCATGTGCAATTGCATGCGGTGCTGGAACGATTTATAGAAATTACTTTGTGAAAATTGGAAGTCAAATAGGTCAAACTACAAATAAACAAGTTGACTGCTTAGAATTGATTGGAGAAGAACTTCAAAACGATGAATTAAATCTTTGGTCAATGAGAAATGGATATGCTTTAATTAATCAAGAAGGACTTTTAACAATCAATAAAAAATTATCCTCTTTAAGTGAAAAACAAAGAGAAAATTTAGAATTACTCTTAACCACAACTTTTTTCAAATATTCAGACAAAGCATTTTCTGGAATAAATAGAACACCTCGACAATTGGATTGGTTTATTCCAAGAAGCAAAAAGAATTTTCAAGTGATGTTGGAATCATTACTATTGAAAGATGAAAATGATAAAACCTACGAGCCTGTAAATATTTATTATTCTAAACTGAAAGAAAAGCTTTTATTATATCGAGAAATTAAGAAAAAAGGCGGGTTTCCAACCATTAAAACGGATAAAAAATCAATTTCAGTTACAGAATCAGATTCTTGTCTTATACAAGTAAAACAACGTTTGTTTTTATCTAAAGATTTAAAAGTTAACGACAAAAGTATTCTTTTTACAGAAGGTTTAAAAACGGCTATTTTTAATTTTCAACAACGTTTAGGCTTACCAGAAACGGGAATTCTAAATCAAAAAACGATTGTTGAAATGAACAGAACAATCGATTTTCGTATCAAACAAATGCTAGTAAATTTAGAACGTTTACGATGGGTTCCTGTGGAAATTGAAAATGATTATTTATTAGTTAACATTCCTGAATATAAATTACACATTTTTAAAGACAAAAAAATACTTTGGGAAACCAATGTTGTAGTGGGAAAAGAAGCTAAACAAACCACCATTTTTAAAGGACAAATTTCCAGAATTATGTTAAATCCGTATTGGAATGTTCCAAACAGCATTATCAATAACGAAATTATTCCAGCCATAAAAAGAGATAGAAATTATTTGTCAAAGAATAATATGGAAGTCGTTTCATTTAGTGGTGAACCAATGAATGAATCGAGTATAGATTGGAATAAATACACAACAAAGAAAGTACCTTTTATAATCAGACAAAAACCAGGAAAAGACAATGCTTTAGGCGAAATGAAGTTTCTTTTTCCTAATAGTTTCAGCATTTATTTACACGACACACCTTCAAAAGAATTATTTGACAGGAACAAAAGAGATTTCAGTCATGGATGCATTCGCGTAGAAGATCCTAAAAAACTAATGCTGTATTTGTTGGAAAATGACAAAACCTGGAACAAACAAAAAATAGATAAAGTATTACAAACTAATACCGAAACAGGAATTTCTGTAAAACCCAATATGCCTGTTTATATCGCCTATTTCACAGCTTGGGTAGATCATAAAGGAAACCTGAATTTCAGAAATGATATTTACAATTTAGACGAACAATTGGCCAAAGAAATTTTTACGGAATAATAATCTATGAATATTACAATTTCTCAATAGAGTTATATAACACTTTAATTGCACATAATTTAGAATTTTGCCATATCAAAAATCATTTGAATCAAATTTTATAAAATGAAAAACGTAACGGAACTTAATACTATTGTTATCTTAAATTCATTAATTATAATTAATAATGATAGAATTGAAGGTTACAAAACAGCAAGTAATGAAACCAAAGAAACTGATTTAAAAGTGATGTTTTTCAACTTTATAGAAACTAGCGAGCGATGTAGAAAAGAATTAGTTGATGAAGTAATAATGCTTGACGGAATACCAAATGAAGGCACAAGAATAACAGGGAAATTTTTTCGTGTTTGGATGGAAGTGAAAGCCGCATTATCGTGTAACAACAAAAAAGCAATTTTAGATTCTTGCAGATATGGGGAACATGTAGCATTAGATACTTATAAAAATGTATTAATTCAAGATGTTAATGATATCAATTCGAAGGAACAAAATATGCTAAATAAACATTACGAACTATTAAAATCTGATTACGATAGAATTAAAGAATTACGTTCTGAAATTAGTAGTAAAAAAAGAAACGAGTAAATGCGTTTTTTGTAAAGAGAAGAAGCAATTTAATTGCTCACCAAAATTCAGTTTTTGGTACTAGCAAAAAACATTTTTTATAACCTACAAGATTTCTGTAAAAACTTGTGGGTTTTTCTCAATTAAAAATAAATAAATGATGCAAACTTACCTTAAAAATATATTTGAAGATACTGGAAAAGTGACTTTGTTTACGGGAAGGTTTTTTAAAGAAATTTTAAAACCGCCTTTTCAAATCAACGAGTTTTTGAGACAATGCTATGCTATTGGGTATAAATCCTTGCCGTTAGTTTCAATTACTGCATTTATTATGGGGTTGGTTTTAACCATTCAAACCCGACCAACCATGATTCAATTTGGTGCAGAAAGCTGGTTGCCAAGTATGGTTTCCTTATCCTTAGTAAGAGAAATTGCACCCGTAATTACTGCATTAATTTGTGCGGGGAAAATTGCATCCGGAATTGGCGCCGAATTAGGTTCGATGAAAGTAACCGAACAAATTGATGCCATGGAAGTTTCCGCCATAAATCCGTATAAGTATTTAGTAGTTACCCGAATTTTAGCCACAACTTTAATGCTCCCGATTTTGGTGATTTTTGCCGATTTTGTTGGAATTTTTGGTGGTTATATTGGTTATAACGTTCGTGGAAGTATGAGTTTGTTTCGTTACTTTTCTGATGTTGTGGAACATTTGGAGTTTTTAGATTTATTTCCAGCTGTGATTAAAACCTTTTTCTTCGGATTTTTTATTGGTTTAATTGGTTGTTATAAAGGCTATAACGCATCAAGCGGAACAGCAAGTGTAGGAATTGCAGCTAATGAAGCTGTAGTTGCCGCATCACTTTCTGTTTTTATTATTGATATGTTGGCGGTTCAAATAACAGATTTATTCTTTTAGAGATCATGGAAAACAAGGTAATAATTTCTATAAAAAATTTATCCAAATCTTTTGGTGAACATGATGTACTTAAAGACGTAAACTTAACCGTAAATAAAGGAGAAGATTTGGTTATTTTAGGTCGTTCTGGTTCAGGTAAATCAGTTACGATAAAATGTTTGGTTGGATTAGTAGAAGCGGATAAAGGTGAAATTAAAGTTTTTGATACGGATATTACGAAACTAAAAAACCAAGAACTGAATGTTATCCGATCTCGAATCGGATTTATGTTTCAAAATGGTGCTTTGTATGATTCTATGTCGGTGCGACAAAATTTAGCATTTACTTTAAAACATCATACAAGAGAAGTGGCTGATGATGAAATTGAACAGCAAATTATAGAAGCTTTAACCAATGTAGGTTTAGAGGAATCTATTGATAAAATGCCCGCAGAATTATCTGGCGGAATGCGAAAACGAATTGCGTTAGCGAGAACTTTAATTATTCAACCAGAAATTATTTTATATGATGAACCTACTTCAGGTTTGGATTCGATAACTTCTAGAGAAATAAGTGAATTGATTCTTTCTGTACAAAAAAAATATAAAACCG
>JAULXA010000190.1:0-9146 GCA_032118875.1 Flavobacterium sp. | reverse complement strand
CAACAGTAGAATGTGATGGCGCTGGAAATTTAACTCAACTTAATGCTTGGTTAGCTTCTAACGGTGGTGCTTCTGCCTCTGATGTGTGTTCTGGAGTAACTTGGTCAAACAACTATTCAGGAATTTTATCCGATTTATGTGGATTGACTGGTGCTGCAACGGTAACTTTTACTGCAACTGATGCTTGTGGAAATTTCTCTAGCTCAACTGGAACATTCACGATTCAAGATACAACTGATCCTGTATTTACTTCAGAATTACCACAAAACATAAGTGTTTCATGTGACGCTATTCCTTTACCTCAAGAGTTAACAGGTGTAGATGCTTGTAGTAGTCAAATTACAATTACTACAAATGATGATATTATTGAAAATGAAAGTGATTGTACCGGACAGTTTACCATATTAAGAACTTGGACAATAACAGACAGTTGTGGTAATGATAAATCGCACACTCAAACCATTTCAGTATTTGATAATACGCCTCCAACTTTGGTAACTCCATTAAGTGAAGAAGTAGATGCTATTTGTTCTGATATTCCATTAAAACCAATTTTAGAATTTACTGATAATTGTTCAGGTGTTAATCCAAATATAGTTTATACAGAAACTTCAACCATTATTTCAATCTATCAATATGTACTTGTTAGAGATTGGGTTGTAAGTGATAATTGCGGAAATGAAGCTAATTTTTCTCAAACTATAAATGTTTCTGTAACTGAACCTTTTGATGCTATTCCTTATAGTATTTGTATAAATCAAACAGTAGATTTATTTACAATTGAAGGTTTACCAGACAATTTAGAGCTGCTTAACGGTACTTGGGTTGAAGTAAATTCTACAGGAGCAATTTCTGGAAGTATCTTCACTCCAGCAAACTTAGCTTTAGGTTATTATACTGTAAGATATATTGTAACTTTAGAAAATAATCCGTGTCCATTAATTTATGAAATTTATATTCAAGTTCAAGATGATTGTATTGTATTAGCAGCGTGTGACATAGTTGTTTACAATGCCGTTTCACCAAATGGCGATGGATTAAACGAAGTATTCACAATTGATGGTATTACTTGTTATCCAAACAATACTGTAGAAATTTACAACAGATGGGGTGTAAATGTCTATAAAGCAAATGGTTACAACAATGGTAGTGTTTCATTCGATGGACAATCGCAAAATAAATTAACGGTTGGTGATGGCAAATTACCTGGAGATACTTACTTTTATATTTTAAAATATATTGACAACGACAACAACTCTTTTGAAAAATCAGGATATTTATACGTAAAATACTAGTCTATGAAAAATTATATATACAATCTTTTATTATTGTTTGGTATTTTGAGTTATAGTCAGCAAGACTCCCAATATACACAATATATGTACAATACAATTAATGTGAATCCCGCTTATGCCGGAACCAGAGAAACATTTAATGCATTTGTATTACACAGAAATCAATGGGTAGGCTTAGATGGCGCTCCTGTAACAAATACTGCTTCAGTAAACACAAATGTGGGAGATAGCAAATTTGGAGTTGGTGTTTCATTTGTCAATGATAATATCGGACCTACACAAGAAAATTCAATCTCAGCAGATATTGCTTATATCATACCCTTAAATGGCGAATACAAACTATCTTTTGGTATAAAGGGAACGGCAAATTTTTATAGCTTAGATGCAAACAAACTAACTATATTTCAAGCAAACGACCCAGAATTTCAAAATTTAAATGGGAAACTTTCTCCCAATTTTGGAACAGGTGTTTACTTCTATTCCGATAAGTTTTATGTTGGAGCTTCGGTTCCTAACTTTAACAAAACGAAATATTATGATGCTAATGACGTATCTATAAATACAAAATCAGTAAATTATTATTTATTATCTGGATATGTATTTGATTTAAGTCAATCTGTGAAATTCAAACCGTCTTTCTTGGCGAAAGTTGATGAAGGTGCACCATTACAATTAGATGTAAATGCTAACTTTATGTTCAATGATAAATTTGTAATTGGTGGATCTTACCGATTAGAATCTGCAGTTAGTTTATTAGCCGGCATTCAATTCTCAAATAATTGGTTTTTGGGATATGGATATGATTTAGAAACTACCAAATTATCGAATTATAATTCTGGATCACATGAGATATTTTTAAGATATGAAATCTTTAAAAATACTAGAATTTCAACACCTAGATTCTTCTAAATTTTTGAATTATGAAAAAAATTATCGTACTCTTATTATTTGTTTCATGCCTAGCTCATGCACAACAAGCGAAATTAAATAAAGCTGATAAAGAATTTGATTCATTTGCTTATGTTGATGCTATTGAAGTCTATGAAAAAATACTACAAAATGGTTATCAATCAGCCGAATTATACGAAAAATTAGGTAATTCATATTATTTAAACGGTGAAACAGAAAAAGCGGCTCAATGTTATAAAGCATTAATTGCTTATAATACAGAAATTGATCCTGAAATTTATTTTAAATACTCACACTGTTTAAAAGCGTTAGGACAATATGATGAAGCCAATAAAATGATGAGCATTTACTATGACAAAACATCAAATTCGTCAAGTAAAAAAGATTTGGATTCTTATTTATTAGATATTAAAAATAATTCTAAAGACTATCTAATAAAACCAACTGCAATAAATACAGAATTCTCAGATTATGGGCCATATTATTATGGAAATAAAGTCTATTTTACTTCTGCTATTGATACTGGTGCCGTAAGAAAAAAAATACATGAATGGACGGGTCAGAATTTTACAGATATTTATGTGGCGAATGTAAACAAAGACACAACACTTACCTATTCAGGAAATTTCTCTAAAAAAGTAAATACAAAATTTAACGAATCGTCTCCAGTATTTACAAAAGACGGACAAACCATGTATTTCACGCGAAACAACTTCCTTAATGGTAAAAAAGGAAAAAGTGATGATAAAAGTACTTTCGTAAAAATCTATAAAGCGACTTTAGTGGATGGCGAATGGGCGAATATTACTGAATTACCTTTTAATAATAACCAATCTAGTTTTGCACATCCTGCTTTGTCTTTAGATGAGAAAACGATGTATTTTGCTTCAGACATGGCTGGTACAACAGGATATTCAGATATTTATAAAGTCAAACGCAATGATGATGGAAGCTTTGGAAGTCCAGAAAATTTAGGAACTCAAATTAATACAACAGGAAGAGAATCATTCCCTTCGGTTGATAAAGATGGAAACCTATATTTTGCTTCCGATGGTCATTTAGGTTTAGGAGGTTTAGATTTATTTAAAGCAAAAATTAACGACGATGGTAGCTTCGAAAAACCAAAAAATTTGGGAGAAAGAATCAACAGTCCAAAAGACGATTTTGCTGCTACATTTTACGATAAAACATCTGGTTTTTTTACTTCAAACAGAGATAATGGAAAAGGTTTTGACGATATTTATTATTTCAATGAAAAATTGTGTAAACAAAAAGCAGACGGAATTGTATACGATGCACAAACGAAATTACCAATTCCTGCTGCAACCGTAATTTTATTTAACGATGAAATGAATGAAGTGGAAAAAATAGCTGCTGATCAAAAAGGATATTATTCCTTTACAGTTGATTGTGGTAAAAAATATTATATCCGTGCTTTAAAAGAGGAATATGAACCCGCAGAAATTAAACTAACCACAAATGCTGTCAACGAAAAAGTAAATACAAACGATATTTATCTTTCTAAAAAACAAATTCCTATTGATGAAGGAACTGATTTAGCGAAAATATTCAATATTAGTAAAATTTACTTCGATTTAGATAAATCAAATATTCGTCCAGATGCAGAAGTTCATTTACAAAAAATCATAGAAGTTTTAAAACAATACCCAAATATGGTAATAGATATTCGATCACATACAGATAGTCGTCAAACACATAAATACAACGAAGCTTTATCAGACAGAAGAGCGAAATCGACTCTAGAATATATTGTGAAAAACAAAATTTCTAGAAACAGATTAACGGCTAAAGGTTATGGTGAAACACAATTGGTAAACAAATGTGCAGATGATGTATATTGTACAGAAGACGAGCATCAAATGAACAGACGAAGCGAATTTATAATTGTGAAAATAAAATAATTGCTTAACTGTTAGTATAAAAAAATCCCAAAACTTTTAAAGTCTTGGGATTTTTTTTTGATTTTAAAATAAATTAAATTTTAATTCCTGGAGGAAGTAATTCTTGAAATCTTTTATTCTTTCTAAAAAAAGAAACAATTTTTGTATTTGTAGGAACTACTTTAAATTTACGTTCTTGGGCAATATCTAAAACTGAAATAATAAATTCATTCACTCTGTCTTCTTCTTCATTTTCATTTGCACAAAGTTTAGTCAAAAATATCTTTCGCTCTTGTATAGCGTACTCAATAGTTAAAAGTCCGTTGTCAGTTTTTGTTTCAAACTGTCTTAACAATTCATTGTCTTTAATTTCCTCAACTAGCATAAAATTGTGTTTTAAATACTAACAAATCTTAATTGTTTGTTAAAATGTGATGCAAATTTACGAAAAAAACAGAGACTAGTCAAGTACTAAATGAATGAATATCATTATCATAGAAAAATATTAGCTAAAAATGAATTTTTATAGATAAAAAAGTGAATAAAATTGAAATTAAGTCATAATTTTAAGGCATTAAAGAAATTAGTATGTCTAAAATTCAAGTGTATTTTGTTCCAGGTTTAGCAGCAAGCATTGAAATATTCGAAAATATAAAATTACCTGAAGCCACTTTTGAAACTCATTTTTTGGAATGGATTTTGCCAATACATAACGAAACTATTGAAAGTTATGCGAAAAGAATGTGCGAAAAAATTACACATGAGAATATCATTTTAATTGGCGTGTCTTTTGGAGGAATAATGGTTCAGGAAATGTCTAAAATTGTAAAAACAAAAAAAACGATAATTATTTCAAGTGTAAAAAGCAATCAAGAATTGCCCATTCACATGAAATTAGCCAAAGCCACTAAATTTTATAAAGTTTTACCAACAAGCTTATTAAGTAAAGTAAATTACTTGTCAAGGTATATAAAAGGGCGAGGTTTGATTGCGAAAAGAGTTCAATTGTACAATAAATATTTATTTATGAAACAAACCAAATATTTAGATTGGGCTATAGAAAATGTATTACTTTGGCAAAGAAGCGTTCCTGATGAAAAAGTAATTCATATTCACGGAGATGAAGATATGATTTTTCCAATAAGCAATATAAAAAATTGCATCATCGTAAAAGGCGGCACACATATTATGATTGTAACCAAATACAAATGGTTAAATGAAAACTTACCGAAAATTATTTTAGAATAACAAAAGAAAATATGAAAACGATACACAAAACCCTAATAATAACTGCAACATTTGCTATTTGCGGACTGTTTATATTCTCAACATCTTACAACAAGGTTCCAAAGAACAACCACGTAGAATATCCATTAGATATGGATTTCTGTGGCGAAAAAGTTCCCACAAATCAAGCAGATGTTTTGGAACGTTTAGATAGAGAAATGCTGATTAATATGAACATGCATGGTTCTACTACAATTCTTTTAAAAAGAGCCAATAAAGTATTTCCTATTATCGAACCTATTTTAGCAAAATATGGCATTCCCGATGATTTTAAATATTTAGCAGTTATAGAAAGCGGTTTAATTAATGCTATTTCGCCTTCTGGTGCAAAAGGTGTTTGGCAATTTATGCCTGCAACTGCAAAAGAAAGTAAGCTTGAAGTTACGGAACAAGTAGATGAAAGATATCATATTGAAAAATCAACTGAAGCTGCTTGTGAATATTTATTAAAAGCGAAAAATAAATTCGGAAGTTGGACTGTAGCTGCGGCATCGTATAATGGCGGAATGACAGGTTTGCAAAATCATATTACTTTTCAACAAAGTTCCGATTATTATAATTTATGGCTAACCGATGAAACAGCACGTTATGTTTTCAGAATTTTAGCTTTAAAAGAAATTATGAAAAACCCTGAAAAATATGGGTATTTAATTCCGAAAGAAGCTTTATATCCGAAAATTAATACCAAACGAATTTCAGTCGATTCTACCATCACCAATTTATCTACATTTGCTATTAGTCAAGGTATTAACTATAAAATTTTGAAAACACACAATCAATGGTTGCGTGATAAAAAATTAGACAATCCTTCTAAAAAAGTATACGAATTTGAAATTCCAACGGAAGGATATAAAAAATAAAAAAAACCGAAACAATATTAAATTGTTTCGGGTTTAAATTAGATTCTTAACTATCAATTTCCAGCCATTCTAGTGCCGTCAAAACCATCATTGACTATTAATGAGGTTAAGCCCGAATTGAATTTGTGATAATAAAAATCTAAAGAAATTTTCATATTTACCATATTTTCAGGTTTTACAAAGCTTTTCTGAATATCAACCAATTCCATATTCTCATCAATTAAATAAGAAGTTGGAAATCCAAATGTTTTTTTCAAATAAGAAATCGCTTTTAAGTCTTTTTGTTCCGAATCATTTGCGTAACAAACCATGATTTCATTATTAAAATCTCTAGCGATTCTTTTCATATCTTTTTTCATATTCCAAAAAACAACCACAATTTGCATTTTATCTTTGTATTCTTTTGCTAAATTATTTAAAGCTGGAATTTCGCCTTTTCCCATTATACACCAAGAAGAATATGTAATTAGTAAAATCGGTTTATCAATTTTAGACAATTGAATTCTGTTTTTACCTAATCTTTTAAAAGAAAAATCATCAAATTGGGTTCCTGCTAAATTATTTTGAACCAACGAATCAAATAAACTTTCCGCTTTTACATAATTCTTTTTATTATATGCTTTATTTGACAAACTCACATATTTCTTGAAGTTTGCTTTTACAGACTCCGAAAAAACAGCAATTGTATCCTTTGAAGATGCATTTGCAGTAACTGACAAAATAAGAAATAAGATGTAAATTTTTTTCATAGCTTTCACTTTAATACTTTACAAATTTACGTTTGTGTAGGCATGCATAGAAAAACACTCGTTACATACTATAAAAACTCGTTAAACGGTATAAAACCAATGCATATGGACTATTTCACCGATAAAACACACGTTAATTTGGAAATTTTAGATAATATCTTGTATTTTTACGAAAAAGAAATACTTTGAAAAGTAAAAAAATTGTAATTTCTGGAGTAAATATGGTTGAAGGTGGTATTTTTACTATACTTCACAATGTTTTACAAGAACTTTCTGAATATAATAAAAATCATACTCTAAAGGTAATTGCATTAGTTCATGATGCTTCTAAATTTAATTTTCCAAACATTCAATTAATTGAAATTCCGCATTCCAAAAAATCTTGGTTGTACCGCTTTTATTACGAATATTTCTATTTCAAAAAACTATCTAAAAAATTGAAACCTGATGTTTGGTTTTCTCTACACGACACTACTCCAAGGGTAATTGCCAAGAAACAATTTGTGTATTGCCATCATCCTACTACTTTTTTTAAACCTACTTGGAGAGACTGGAAATTCAATTATAAAATTGGAATTTTCTCTTTATTATATGACAATTTGTTCAAGTTAAATATTGCAAAAAATCATACCGTTTTCGTACAACAACATTGGATTAAAGACGTTTTTGAAAAACGTTTTAAAATTACAAATGTAAAAGTTGCTATTCCTCAATATGTAGAAGAAATTACGACAGAAAAATATAATTTCGAAACCAATAAAGTTCACTTTTTTTACCCAAGTTTTCCGAGAAGCTTCAAAAACCACGAAATCATTTTGGAAGCCATAAAATTATTACCAAAACATATTGTGGAAAAAACGCAATTTCACTTTACCACAATTAAAAATAGTAAAGAAAAATATGCGCAATTTTTAGTCAAAGAATATGGTTTTTTAGAAAATGTTCGCTTTTACGGAAAAGTGAAAAGAAAACAAATACTTTCTATGTACAATGCGATGGATTGTTTGATTTTTCCATCAAAAGTCGAAACTTGGGGTTTGCCCATTTCTGAAGCAAAAGCCTATAAAAAACCTCTGTTTTTAGCTAATTTACCTTATGCGAAAGAAGCCTGTGGCAATTATGAATGCGTTTCGTTTTTCAATGAAAATAATGCTACCGAATTAGCCAAAATAATTACTGAATTTGTAGAAGAAAAGCATAACTTTCAAGGAAATACGATTACTTTGGATACAAGTAAAGATTTACACAATTGGAAAGAATTGTTCCATTATATTTTAAACGATTAAGATGCCTTTTTTTACCGTCATAATTCCGCTTTACAACAAAGAAAAGTATATTGAAAATGCTATAAAAAGCATTCTCGATCAGACTTTTACTGATTTTGAATTATTGATTGTAAATGATTGTTCTACAGACAAAAGTGTAGAAATTGCTTCAGCATTTGTATCTGAAAAAGTTCTAATTATTCATCACGAAAAAAATAGTGGATTAGCGACTACAAGAAATACTGGAATTAAAAAAGCAACTTCCAATTACGTAACGTTTTTAGATGCTGACGATTTATGGAAACCACATTTCTTAGAGAGAATCTTCCATTTGATTCAAAATTTCCCAGAAGCGCGAATATTTGGAACGAATTATGAAGAAATTTGGGATAAAACCGTAAAAAAACCTGAAAATGGTTCTGAAGATTTACCTGAAATTTTTACGGGTTATGTGAACTTTTTCAAGATAAATTTAAAACAAGGCATTTACAACCACGGTTCGGTTTGTTTGCATAAAGAAGTGTATGAAAATGTTGGTTTTTACAACGAAAATATTCAATTATCTCAAGATTTAGATTTCAACATTAGAGCAAATTATCACTATAAATTAGCCTATGATAATTCGGTACAAATGAGTTATTTCATGCAAACGGATAATCAATTGACTCGAAGTTCTATCATGAATAAAACGATTCCAGATTATGATAAATATGAAGATTGGACCAAAAACAACGTTGATTTAAAGAAATATCTCGATTTTGAACGCTATGTTTTAGGTAAACGATTAAAGAAAAACAACGATTTACGTTGGAAAAAAATGATTGCCAATATTGATTCAAACAATTTAAATTGGAAACAAAATTTGCTTTTAAAATTACCT
>JAULXA010000189.1:0-2103 GCA_032118875.1 Flavobacterium sp. | reverse complement strand
TTAAGCAATCCAAGTTTCGAATTTGCCAATTACTTTAGTTTATATCCAAATCCAACAACAAACGAATTGAATATTAACTTAAAATCGGCAATTGAAATTAACTCCATCCAGATTTATAACACCATTGGTCAATTGGTAACCGTTCAAACCGGAAATGCTTTAAAAGTAGATGTTTCAAATTTAAAAACCGGAAACTACTTCATCAAAATAAATACGAAGGATGGCTTTAGTACCAGCCAATTCATAAAAGAATAATTTTAAAAAAATCCCGATTACTCGGGATTTTTTTTGTTCAAAACTAAACTCAATCTAATTAAAATCTTTGCGCCTTAGTGTCTTTGTGGCAAAAGCTAGGTCTTATAAAAAAAACCATAAAAAATTCTTAATACCTACTCAGTATTGTACATTTTACTTAAATTTGACAAAAAATAGAAACCTTGAGAAAATATATATATGCTGTAGTTTTGTTATTCTCCTTTATATTTGGAAATGCACAAACACCAACACAACCAATTGCTCCGACAAATCCGAATGCAATAAAAATTTTACATTCCGATTTTATCGATAAAAACCAAAATGAAATTCCAGGTGCCATTATATTTACTGGTAATGTTCAAGTAGAACATAAAGGTGTCAAAATTAATTGTAATAAAGCCTATCATTATACCGATGAAGATTATGTAAAAGCTTTTGGTAACGTATCTTTAAACCAAGGTGATACGATTGTAATGAATAGTCGCTATGCCGAATATAATGGAAAAACACAATTTGCATTTGCCACTGGTGATGTCAATTTACGTTCACCTGATTCTAACTTAACTACTGATACCGTTTATTTCGACAGAAGCATTCAACAAGCCTATTATAAAAGCTGGGGAACTATCACTAATAAAGAAAACACATTAAAAAGTAAGTCGGGAAGATATTTTTTAAACAGTAAAAAATATGTTTTCAAAACGGCAGTTACAGTTGTAAATCCGCAAGTAACCATCAAAACGAATAACTTAGATTTTTACGATAATTCTGGTCATGCCTATGTATACGGACCAAGTACAATTACGAGTAAAGAAAATGTAATCAACACTACGAAAGGGTTTTACGACACCAAAAATGATGTGGGAAGACTTCTCGATAAATCGAATATTGTATACAACAATCGGAAAGTAGCAGGCGATATTATCAATTACGACAGAAAGAAAAATTTCGCAAAAGCTACAAATAATGTAAAAATTACGGACACCATCAACAACATGATTGCAACCGGACATTATGCAGAAGTGTACAGAAATATTGGCGGAACCAAAAAAGATTCGATGTTTATTACCAAAAAAGCCTTGATAAAAACATTGGTAGAAAAAGACACCATGTATCTACACGGTAAAAAAATATTGGTTACTGGAACACCCGAAAACAGAACAACTAGAGCCTTTAACGATGTTCGATTTTTCAAAACCGACATGAGTGGAAAATGTGATTCTATTCATGCAAATAATAAAGATGAACTTACAAAATTAATTGGAAGACCCGTAATTTGGAACAGCGACAACCAAATGACTGGAGACGAAATTCATTTAGTAGGAAATAATAAAACGGAAAAACTCGATTCATTAAAAATCCTGAACAACGCTTTTCTAATCCAAAAAGACACGATTGGTGAAGACAATTACAACCAAGTGAAAGGACAATTTTTGTACGGAAAATTCAAAGAAAATAAATTATACGAAGTTGATTTAATTAAAAACACCGAGAAAATTTATTATATGTATAACGATGCCAATGAAATGGTTGGTATTGACAAAGGTGTTTCGAGTAGTATCAATATGCAGTTAGAAGACAATAAAATTGTAGAATTAACCTCATTTAAAAAAATAGAAAGCGATACTTTTCCAGATAAAGATTTTCCTAAAAACGCAAGGCGACTTCGAGGTTTTGTTTGGCGAATTGATGAAAAAATAACTTCTCTAGAAAATATTTTCCCAGAAGAAGAAAAAGCCATCGACGAAAAAGTAAAAGCTGAAACAAAAAAGAAAGACAAAGAAGAAAAAAAACCCATGGACGTGTTGAAAGAAACTGCGGATTATGGGAAAAAAGAAGCTAAAAAAG
>JAULXA010000188.1:0-10954 GCA_032118875.1 Flavobacterium sp. | reverse complement strand
AATTTAATGACGTTGTGTGAAGCAGATATCACCACAAAAAACAGCAAGAAGTTTCAAAAATACCACAATAACTTTAAAATTGTTCGTCTGAAAATTGTTGAAGTAGAGGAGAAGGATCGCGTTAGAGTTTTTCAACCGCCTATTTCTGGAGAGGAAATTATGGAAATTTTCAACTTGAAACCGTGTAGAGAAATTGGTGTGTTGAAAGAGGCAGTGAAAGAAGCTATTTTAGAAGGAGAAATTCCAAATGAATACCAACCCGCTTTAGATTTCGTAATGAAACGAGCAGAAAAATTAGGACTAAAAAAAACATAATTATAATAACAGATTAACGATTGTTTAGTGAGAATATTTCTTTTTTGAGCGTATTTTTACACTATAAATTTTTTAATAATGAATCAAAATAAATCGGTCATTTATTGGCTACTTTCAGGTTGTGTTTTACTATTTATAATGGTTACTGTTGGAGGAATTACTCGACTAACCAATTCAGGATTGTCAATGACAGATTGGCATTTGGTAACTGATACTTTTCCACCTTTAACAGATGAAAAATGGCAAGCTGCATTTGAGGAATACAAGAAATTTCCCGAATATCAAAAAATCAATATTCACAACGATTTTCAATTAAGCGATTACAAATTTATTTACTTTTGGGAATGGTTTCACCGTTTTATTGGTCGAATTATTGGTTTGGTTTTTATTGTTCCATTTGTTTACTTTTTAGTTAAGAAAAAACTAACTTCAGAAACGATTAAAAAATGTGTTGTTCTTTTAGGAATGGGTGCATTTCAAGGTTTTTTAGGTTGGTTTATGGTGAAAAGTGGCTTAATTGACAATCCAGATGTGAGTCATTTTCGACTTTCATTACACTTAACTTTTGCATTTATTACATTTGCTTACACACTTTGGGTAGCTTTAGATATTATTTACCCCACAAAAAATGAAGTGCTTCTTCCATTGAGAAAAATCGCTAGAATTGCACTCGTGTTTTTAATCATTCAAATTATTTATGGAGGTTTTGTTGCTGGCTTAAATGCTGGTTTAATTCACAACCATTGGCCATTAATGAGCGAAGGACAATTTCTTCACGAAAGTGTAATCTTAGAAAAAGATTCTTGGTTACTTAGATTAACTGAAGGTAAAAGTGGTGTGCAATTTGTTCACAGAACAATGGCGTATGTTGTAGTTGGATTGATCTTGTTTTTATATTTTAAAAGTAAAAAATTCAAACTTTCCAAGCAACAACAAAACGGATTGAATTTACTGGTGATTATTGTGTTTTTACAATTTTTATTGGGTGTATTTACACTTTTATTTAGCGTACCACTTTGGTTAGGATTAACACATCAAATCATGGCTTTTATTTTATTAGCAACAATGACTTACACATTGCATAGATTTAGTAAGTAATTATTTTGCTATGAAAAACCTATTTGCGATTGTTATTGTGTTTTTTTATCTGAATATTTATTCACAATATAATGATGTGAAAATGTATTTTAACGATTCCACTTCTATTGAAGGATTAGGATATATTAAAAACAGCAAGATTTTTTTTAAGTTAGAAGAAAAAGAAAAATTTTCTGAATGGAATTTTGAATCTGTTTATAGAATTGACTTTTATGGATTTGAAAATAGCGTAAGATCTTTTGAATATATTTATTCTGATACATTTAAAAAATTTCACCTGATGGAAATGCTTGTTGAAGGTGAAGTCAATTTATATAAATTCGAAAAAAATGTTGTTATTGTTCCTGGTTTTGGTTCAGGAAATACGATTGGTGCACTTTATAATGGTGAATTAACGGAATATTTTGTGAAACATAAAAAAGATACAACAGCTATGAATATTTTGTTTGGTTTCAAAAAAAAGATAGCTCGGTTTTTTTCTGATTGTGAAGATATCATAGAAATGGTGGAAGACAAAACATTTACTAAAGATGATATCGAATTAATTGTGGTTTATTATAATAAAAATTGTTCCACTTAAGTGTGATATTTCATTAAAAAAGGCTGAAAAACAATATGTTTTCAGCCTTTTTTAATTTTTAATAATTTCTTACTTTTTCACTTTAATCGAACATCCAATTGCTTTAGTTAAGTTTACTAAAGGCTCTTGACCTTTTTCTAAAGCAGCAATCGCATTTTCTAAATAGTGTTCTTTTACAGCAGAAGCATCTTCTACATTATCGTCAATCGCACCAATATATTTTACAATTAAATTTTTGTCTAATAAAAATACATGAGGCGTTTTTGTAGCACCATATTGTGGAAATATTTTCTGACCTTCATCAAACAAATAAGGGAAAGTAAAGCCTTTTTCTTTAGCTCTTACTTTCATTTTGTCAAAACTATCTTCTGGAACTACTGAAGGATCATTCGGATTAATTGCTAATAATACATAACCTTTCGATTTGTATTTCTTTGCTAATTCGATAACTCTATCTTCATATTTTACTGCAAACGGACAATGATTACAAGTGAAAACTACAATAAAGCCTTTAGCGTCTTTATAATCCGACATGCTGTACATTTTTCCATCTACTGATTTCAGTTTAAAATCGGTAGCCTTATCGCCTGGTTGGTAACCTGAAGTATAGGTAAAACTCATTAGAATTACCGTTAGTAATGTTAAAATTCCAAATTTCTTCATAATATAATTATTTAGTTATTGATTGGTTTACGAATGTATTCAGTTCTTCATAATTTGAAAAATCTTGTTCTACAAATATTTTTTTATCCTGATTAAAAATCACTGTTGCCGGAATAGAACCCGACCAATTTTTATCAATTTTCGGAAGCCAACTGTTATAGTCTTTATCTGCTAAATAAATTGAAGTAGAAGCGATTTTTTTCTTTTTCAAAAAAGGAATTAGTTTACTTTCAACTTGTTTTTCGAAGTCTAAACTCACTAAAATCACTTTTACATTCTGGTTTTCTTGATTTAATTTTTCAAAATAAGGTAATTCTTTAACACATGGCGCGCACCAAGTTGCCCAAAAATTGATAACCAATGGTTTCGAATTATTTTGCTTTATATAAGTGTTTAATTCATCAAAGGTTTTAAATGTAATTAAGTCTTGTCCTTTTACCGTGTTGATAAATGAAAATGTGAATAGAAAAAGGAATAGTAAACGTGCTTTCATAAGATTTTATAATATCTACGAATTTAGGAACAAACTTTATATGTCAGTTGTAGATTAACAAAAAATTATAATTAAAAAGCCTTTAAAATGAACTATATTTGCAGTCTGACTATATTGTCGCATTTTCGTGATTACCCGTTTTAATGTCTAAACTCGCAGCGCAAGATAAATTTTTAGATTTATCAGATTATGGAAGATCTTTTGGTAAATTTTTAGCCAATCTTTTAAAAAACACCCGTTTTACACCCATTCACGTTACTTTATTGTTTGGAATTTCAGGTCTGATTGCCATTGCATGTATTTTAAATGGAAATTACTTTTGGGCCGGATTTTTTATCGTTTTAAAATCTGGAATTGACGCGGCTGACGGCGAATTAGCCCGATTAAAAAACACCCCTTCTTATTCTGGAAGATATTTGGATAGTGTGTTTGATATTATTCTAAATTTCTTAATTTTTATGACCATTTGCTTCGTTTCTGAAAGTACCATTTGGTATTCGATTTTAGCATTTATTGGCATTCAATTGCAAGGAACTTTATATAATTATTACTACGTAATTTTAAGAAATAAAATGGTAGGCGGCGACACAACCAGTAAAGTTTTCGAATACAAAACGCCAAAAGCCTTACCTGGCGAAAGTCAAACATCAGTTAACGTTTTATTTAAAATTTATACGATTGTATATGGTGCTTTCGATAGAATTATTCATTTTTTAGACAAAGATGCGTATAAAGCAAATTCATTTCCAAACTGGTTTATGACGTTAGTTTCTTTTTACGGATTAGGTTTTCAGTTGCTCATCATTGCTGTAATGTTGCCATTAGGATATTTACAATTTATCGTACCGTTTTTTATCTTTTACTCTTTACCAATTATCTTATTAATTTCCATTAGGAAATATGTTTTAGGAAATAATTAATCAATCCACGTTTTAAAATCGGATACTTTTTCTCTGGCAACAATTACTTCATCGTCTTTGTAAGTTGGTAAAATAATTTTTAATCGCGAATTAGAATACATTTGAATTTCTTTAACGGAATGCAATGGAATAATAAATTTTCGACTAATTCTGAAAAATTGATTCGGATCTAATTCCTTTTCGATAACTTCTAACGAATTGTCAATTAAATAGTTTCTGTTGTCTAGTGTATGAATATAAGTACCTTTGTTTTCACTATAAATGCATTCAATTTCATCAATAGTTATTACTTTTAATTGGGTGCCAATTTTCACAGAAAAACGTTTTTTGTATTCCTTTTCTGCAGGATTGATCAACATTCTTTTTATCGCTTCAAAATCCAATGAAATGGTTGGAGACGTAGATCTTGCTTTAAATTTATTAACTGCAATTTCCAAATCTTCTTCATCAATGGGTTTCAATAAATAATCGATACTATTCAATTTGAAAGCACGCAATGCATATTCATCATAAGCTGTTGTGAAAATCACAGCACTTTTAATGTCAATCGCTTCAAATATTTCAAACGATAAACCATCAGACAATTGAATGTCGAGGAAAATTAAATCGGGATGCGGATTATTTTGAAACCAAGCAATCGATTCTTCTACAGAATGAAGCATAAGATTGACTTCTAATCCCATTTTTTCTACTTTGCGTTGCAATAGACGGGCTGCTGGTTTTTCGTCTTCGATTATAATTATATTCATGCTTTTAGTTTGAAGTTAATTGGCATATTGATTAATTGAATTATTGCCACATTTCTTTATTTTGTTTTTCTTTTTCCATCAGTTCTTTAATTTTTCGTTCTTCCCAGTTTTCACCCATTATCCAATTTGGCATAAAAACAGATAGAGCATGCGATAATAAACCAATTCCCCAAAAGAAAGCCGTTAAGAAATTTTGAAATTGAAAGTAACTTTCACCTTCTTTCAAATCTCTAATATTAAGAAAAACTATCATAATATTTACCAATACGTAAACTGCAGCATGTGAATAGAATCCTTTAATTTTTTTGACTCTTTTTAAAGCTTCTTGATATTTTATGTCTTCTTGAGTTGTCATAATTTTAAATTTTATTGTTGAAATTTACTGTCTTGATTTTTCTCTTTATCCATCATTTCTTTAACCTTTCTTTCTTCCCAATCTTTTCCAAAAAATGGCATTAAATCAAATGTTTTCAAACCATGAAAAACCAAACCGATTCCCCAGAAAAAGGCTAATTTAAAGGCATGCCAAATCGTTTCGCCTTCGTCAATATGTTGTGTTTTTTTAATGATAACATAGATATTCACTAAAATAAAAACGATTAAGTGAATGTAGAAATTCTTAATTTTCTGAACTCGTTTCTGAGCTTCCTGGTATTTTATTTCTTCTGGAGTTGTCATAATTTTAAATTTTAATTTTATTCAAATTTATTAGTTCTATTTTTTTCTTCTTCCATAAATTCTTTAATCTTTTTTTCTTCCCAATCTTTTCCGAAGTAAGGCATCCAATTAAACACTTTTGAAGCATGACCTAAAAGTCCAAATCCCCAACCAATTGCAGACCAAAAAAACCATAAATATTCTGGAGTGTATTTTAAGTTGATGAAAATCAGTAAACTTATCACTAAAACATAAACTGTTAAATGGCTGTAAAACCCTTTGATTTCTTTAACCTTTTTTCTGGCTTCTTGATATCTTTCGTATTCTTGATTTTTAGTTTCCATGATTATTTCCAGTTTTTGTCATTATCTTTATTCAAGATTTCTCTAATTTTCTTTTCTTCCCAGGCTTTTCCGTAGCCAAATGTTTCAAAGGCGTGCATGGTTACTCCAAATCCCCAACCTAACATGGGAAACCAAAACCATTGAAAGCCTGATGTGTTTACATTTATGATTATTAAAATTGGAATTACTGTGCAGTAAGAAATTAAATTTCCATAAAACCCTTTTAATTTTTCAACACGTTCTTTTGCTCTTACATAAGACATGTTTTCCGATGCTATAACTTTTGTTTCCATTGACGTGACTTGTTTGGTAAGAATGGGTAATTTGACTCTAAATATAGTTTCCGATTCTTGTATGATTACGTTTCGCTTGGTTAAAATGGCATAACGACTTACAATATTTTGCAAGCCAACGCCTTTTCGATCTTGTAAAACTTCTTTTATTTGTTTGTTGTTTTCAATGATTAGTTCGTTTGCCTCAATATAAATTTTAATATGTAAAGGTTTTTTCTCGCTCACAATATTGTGTTTGATACAATTTTCTAAAAGCAATTGTAAGGACAGCGGAACTACTTTTGCATCATCATTTTCAAATTCTGGTACTTCGAAAGTGATGCTGTTTTCAAAACGCATTTTTAATAAATTCATGTACGTTTTGGCAAACTTTAATTCTTCTTCAACTGAAACTAAATCCTTATCTTTTTGTTCTAAAACATAGCGATACACTTTTGATAAGGATGTTGTAAACTTTTGTGCCGCATCTGGATTTTCTTCAATTAGCGAACTTAAAACATTCAAACTATTGAATAAAAAATGTGGATCAATTTGATTTTTTAAACTTTCAAACTGCGCAGATGCTGAACCTGCAATAATTTTTTGTTCTTTTAATTTATTTTCTTGATACCATTTGTACAGATAAATAAAATGTACAATTAATAAAATGATGAATGTGAAAATAGAGGAAACGATATAGTTTGATGGCGTTTCTTTATCCAGAAATTGGTTTAATGTTTCACCTTCTACTACTACATTTTCAAAAATTCTTAAAAGGAAAATGACAAATAAAGAAACAAAGAATGATGAAACAAAACCTACGAGTATTCTTTTTTTAGAAAAACGTTCTTCTTTAAATATTTTATCTAAAAAGACAAATAAAAACGTATTCGCTAAATGCAATGAAACACTGTATAGTAAAGTATATAAAAGCGTTGACTTCATTTTATCATCAAAGGCAACTTCATTTCCATTTAAAAAATTAATTAAAATTATAACACAGAAAACAGTGAAACCAATGGCTAAAGCTCTCGGAAATTCTTTCATATATTTATTGTTCATCATTTTTTCTTTAAGTTTATTTACAACCTTCTGCTTCTTGTTTCGCTCTTTCTAATCCCCATGTTGGGTGAAAAGGAGTTTCTGGCTTAAAATTAGCAAATAAATTGATAGATGCTTTTATTTTTTCACACATTGCTGCTGTATCACCACCAAAATATTCGGCACCACCTTTTTCAAAACTTGCTTTATTGAAAACTACTCTTGGATTTTCAGGTGCGATTTTTTCTGCTTTTCCGTATAAAAATAATACATCACCGTATAATTTTTGTCCGTTTGTCATTGGATCATAAACAATCCAAGCCGTATGAATCATAGCTTGCATTACTATTACTTCTGCATTTTCTGGTGCTAATGTGTTAATTTCATCTTGAGCTTTTTGAGCCGCATCTAATAATGTTTTCATTTTAGTTTTGTCTTTTTCTCCAAAAGCTTGAAATGTGTTAATGGCTGCGATGTAATAATTAGGTAACCAGTTTGTTTTTTCTACCGATGCAATTCTTTCAAATTGTGCAACAGATTCTGTGTTTTTTCCTTCGCCCCATAATTTTAAAGCGCTTCCCATTCCTTTTTCAAATTGTGTTTGTGCAGAGGCTACAAAACTTACCAATACTAATGCGACTGTTGTAATTAATTTTACCATGATTTTTAAATATTAAATTGTTAGTTAATTTTTAATTGTTGTTTTTTGATGAAGCAAAGTTGCGTTAGAAATTCCAAGTATGAAATTTAAAACTACCGAACTGTAATTTTTTATGGATGAATTGTAGTTTTTGTGTGAATGGTGAATTGTGAGTACTGAAAAGGCATAGTTTTATGTTGAATCTAATTTAGATTTTCTATTTTTATACTCTGTGTTTTCTATGTAAAGCGAAGCTTCTTTAGTACATCTAAAACCTATGTTTCTATATGTTTAAAATTTAAAACCAACCTATGCAAACACCTTACTACGCTGTAATATTCACCTCTACAAGAACAGATTTAGATGAGAATTATGTTGAAATGGCACTGAAAATGGAAACCTTAGCGAAACAACAACCTGGATTTTTAGGTGTTGAATCGGCGCGAAATGAAATTGGAATTACCGTTTCGTATTGGGAAAGTTTAGAAGCAATTGCCAATTGGAAACAAAACTTAGACCATTTAGATGCGCAATTTTTAGGCCGACAAAAATGGTATGAAAATTATGTGGTTAGAATTGCGAAAGTAGAGAAGGAGTATGGGTTTGAGAGGTAAAGCTATTATTTGATTGCTTGAAAAATACTTATAGCAATAGAAAGTAATGTGCTGTAAAATAGAAAAACTGATATTGTATAAATTTTTTTGCACTTCAATATCATTTTGGTTTCTTCTTGGTTTTGATTAGATTCTAAAACTTTGTTTAGTATTTTAAAACTTATTCTACTATCAGTATGAATTATATTATTTTGATATAATCGATAGTATTTTGTTGAAACATTTAAATGAAATAGTAAGTTTATAATTAGAAGAATAGTTGTAAAAAATATCATTGTTAATATTTTTATCAGTTTTAAAATTGTTCAGAGTTGGGAGACTTTGCGCAGCGGGATTACTCAATCCAAAAAGTACCAATAGAATACGTTCTAGCTTGGCCGCTAATTATCACTCTATTTTCTTTATTTGTACAATTTAAATTTCCAATTCTATCAGATAATTGCATAGCTTTAAGTTCGTTTTTTTGTAAACGATTTGCCCAAAACGGAATTAAAGAACAATGTGCAGAACCCGTAACTGGATCTTCTAAAATTGTGGCTTGAGGTGTGAAAAATCTAGAAACGAAATCGCAATCATTTCCTTTTGCAGTTACAATTACGCCTCCAGGACCTAAATTAATTTGGTCGAAAAATTGTCTGTTTATTTCTATTTGTTTGATGTCTTCCTCAGACTCATATACTAAAACATAATCTCTAGATTTATAGACTTCTTTAGGCTGAATATTTAGCGCTTTTGAGATTACTTCTGGTAAGTCACTTTCAATAGGCATTCTAGAAGGAAAATCTAAAAAATAAAAATCATTTTCAGCATTCACAGTTAAGTCGCCGCTTAAGGTTTCAAAAATTATAGTATTACTTGGATATTTAAGTATCGCTTTTAAACAATGTGCTGTGGCTAAAGTCGCATGACCACATAAATCCATTTCTAAATCTGGTGTAAACCAACGTAAATGTATCTTTTCTCCTTTAGTAACGAAAAAAGCGGTTTCTGCTACTGCATTTTCTTTAGCAATTTTTAAAAGCATTTCATCTGATAACCATTCAGTTAATGGCACAACACAAGCTGGATTTCCACCAAAAATTTTATTGGTAAATGCGTCTATTTGGTATAATTCAAGTTTCATAGGTTGTGTTGGGTTTGTTAAAGCTTAATGTTGGGTGATAAGCGTAGCAGATGTTATAAATAAACTTTCTCAAATATATAAAATTAACATTAGACAGTCAGGTTAAGGTAATTAGAAGGTAAAATTTGTTTCAGGTTTCAAATTTGAAGTTGTTTTCAATGTAACCTGAAACCTGAAACCTGAAACAAAAATTAATGAATTACAAACAACATTTAGAAAATAAAATTTTCAATATTATCTCTCAAGCCGCAAAGGAACTTAACCTAGAAAGTTATGTCATTGGCGGTTTTGTTCGTGATATTTTATTAGAAAGAGATCATAAAAAAGACATCGATATTGTTGCAGTTGGTAGCGGTATCGAACTAGCCTTAAAAGTTTCCGAATTATTACCCAATAAGCCTAAAGTTCAAGTTTTTAAAAACTACGGAACAGCCATGTTGCGTTATAAAGAAATGGATATTGAGTTTGTGGGTGCGAGAAAAGAATCGTACACACATGACAGTAGAAATCCGTTAGTGGAAGACGGCACATTAAAAGACGACCAAGAACGCCGTGATTTCACGATTAATGCGATGGCTTTTTCTTTAAATTCTGAAAATTTTGGTGATTTAGTCGATCCGTTTGATGGTGTTTCCGATTTAGAAAATAAAATCTTAAAAACACCCTTAAATCCAGACATTACGTATTCCGACGATCCATTGCGAATGATGCGTGCGATTCGTTTTGCTACACAATTGAATTTCGAAATTGAAAGCGAATCTTTAGCTTCAATTACTAAAAATAAAGATAGAATTGCTATTATTTCCGGAGAAAGAATTGTAGATGAATTAAATAAAATTTTGTCTTCAGATAAACCCTCAATTGGGTTTTTGCATTTGTTTAAAACAGGTTTGTTAGATATAATTTTACCTGAATTAACGGCTTTGAATAATGTGGAAGAAGTAGAAGGGCATACACACAAAAACAACTTTTATCACACGTTAGAAGTTGTGGATAATATTTGTCCAAATACAGATGACGTTTGGTTACGCTGGAGTGCCTTATTACACGATATTGGAAAAGCACCAACGAAGAAATTCAATAAAAAACAAGGTTGGACGTTTCACGGACATGAGTTTTTAGGCGGAAAAATGGTAAAGAAAATCTTTGAAAGATTACACATGCCATTGAATCAGAAAATGAAATTCGTACAAAAAATGGTGATGATGAGTTCTCGACCAATAGTATTGGCTGAAGATATTGTAACCGATTCAGCAGTGCGACGTTTGGTTTTTGATGCGGGTGAAGATGTGGAAAATTTAATGACGTTGTGCGAAGCCGATATCACCACAAAAAACAGCAAGAAGTTTCAAAAATACCACAATAACTTTAAAATTGTTCGTCTGAAAATTGTTGAAGTAGAGGAGAAGGATCGCGTTAGAGTTTTTCAACCGCCTATTTCTGGA
>JAULXA010000187.1:0-3373 GCA_032118875.1 Flavobacterium sp. | reverse complement strand
ACTGGAGAAATCTGCTTTAGGTTTCGAATGGGAAGGTGTGTTAAATCCTGCCGTAATTCACTATGGCGATTTCATTCATATTTTTTATCGCGCTGTTGCAAAAGGCAATTATTCCAGTATTGGTTATGCCAAATTTTCAAATCCTTTAGAAATAGCAGAACGCATGGATGTTCCTGTTCTTTTTCCTCAATTTGATTACGAAGAACACGGCGTTGAAGATGCCAGAATAGTGCGTATCAACGAAACATTTTATTTGTCATATTGTGCTTTCGATGGCGTAAATGCACTTGGTGCTTTAGCCACTTCAACCGATTTAATCAATTGGGAAAAACACGGAATTATTGTTCCTCAAATAATGTTTGATGAATTCAAACGTTTAGCTGAAACCAAAGGAAAAATTAATGAAAAATACATAAGATATAATGAACACGACAGAATTAAAGAACGTAAAGGCAAAAAAGTTTTAGTTTGGGATAAAAATGTGGTCTTTTTTCCAAGAAAAATTAACGGAAAATTGCATTTTCTACATCGCATAAAACCAGATATTCAAATCGTTTGTGTGAATGATATCAGTGAACTAACACCCGGTTTTTGGCAAAAATATCTCTTGAGATTTAAAGATTTCATCGCACTAACTCCGAAATACAAACACGAAATTAGTTATATCGGCGCTGGTTGTCCACCTATTGAAACGGAAGCTGGCTGGCTAATTATTTATCACGGCGTTCATGATACTTTAAAAGGGTATGTGTATTCCGCTTGTGTGGCTTTATTGGATTTAGAAAACCCTCAAATAGAAATTGCAAGATTGCCTTATCCCCTATTTCAACCCGAATTATCATGGGAAATTAAAGGGGAAGTGAATAACGTTTGTTTTCCTTCTGGAGCAATTATTCAAGGCGACAGGTTATATATTTATTATGGCGCTGCCGATACTCGAATTGGTTGTGCATCAGTTTCTTTATCGGAATTGTTATCTGAACTACAACTCAATTTAAAATAATATCAATTAAAAATTTCCTGCAATGAAGAATCAATACACTTTCCCCGAAATTTTAATTATCACCTCCTACCCACCTCGTGAATGCGGCATTGCGACGTATTCTCAAGATTTAATTTTAGCCCTAAACAACAAATTTACCAAGTCGTTTGATATTAAAATTTGTGCTTTAGAAACCGAAGTAGAAAAATATGAATATCCAAATGAAGTGAAGTATATATTAGAAACGGATAATCAAAATTCTTACGCAATTTTAGCAGAAAGCATTAATGAAAACGCAAACATATCAACGGTTTTAATCCAACATGAATTTGGACTTTTCAAAACCAATGAAGCTGATTTTATTCAACTTTTACAAAACATAAAAAAACCTATAATTGTTGTTTTTCATACCGTTTTACCGAACCCGGATGAGGCATTACTAAAAATGGTGGAAAGCATAAATGATCACGTGAATTCGTTTATAGTGATGACCAATAATTCTTCAAAAATATTACAAGAAGAATATCAGATTGACAGCAGTAAAATCTCGGTAATTCCTCACGGAACGCATTTAGTAGAACATTCTAATAAAGATGTTTTAAAAGAAAAATATAATGTTGCTGGAAGAAAAGTAATTTCTACTTTCGGATTATTAAGTTCTGGAAAATGTATTGAAACATCAATTAATGCCTTACGAACTATTGTAAAAAAACATCCGGAAGTTTTGTTTTTAGTGATTGGAAAAACACATCCAAACGTAATTAAAAAAGAGGGTGAAAAATATCGTGAAAACTTAGAAGCCAGAATAAATGCGTTACAATTAAATAAATATGTAAAATTTATTAATAAATATTTGCCTTTAGATGAATTGCTGGAATATTTACAATTAACAGATATTTATTTATTCACATCCAAAGACAGAAATCAAGCCGTATCCGGAACTTTTTCGTATGCTATTAGTTGTGGTTGTCCAATTATTTCTACTCCAATTCCTCACGCTTTGGAAGTTTTAAAGGATGGAACTGGAATTATTATCGATTTTGAAAACGGACAACAATTGGCGGAACAGGTTAACCATTTGTTAGATGATGAGCAATTACGAGCTTGTATTTCCTCAAACGGAATTCATAAACTTGCCCCAACAGCTTGGGAAAATTCTGCGATTTCTCATGCGATTTTATTTGAAGAAATTAGCAATGAAGAAATCGAATTGCAGTATAAAATTCCACCAATCAACTTAAATCATTTTAAAAATTTGACTACAGATTTTGCTATGATTCAGTTTTCAATTATCAATCAACCCGACAGCAATTCAGGTTACACTTTAGATGATAATGCAAGAGCTTTGGTGGCTATTTGTCAACATTTTAGCTTAAAAAAAGATAAAAAAGATGTAGAATATATTTCTAAATATTACCATTTCATAAAATATTGCTTGCAACCCGAAAGTTACTTTTTAAATTATGTAGATGTAGATAAAAAATTTACCAAACAAAATTCTGAAAATTTAGCTGATTCTAACGGTTGAGCCATTTGGGCTTTGGGATATTTAATTTCGAATAGTGATATTTTACCTGCAGAATTAATTGATAACGCAAAAGAAACCATGCAATTGGCTTTGGTAAATGTGTGCAAAATTCATTCGCCTCGCGCCATGGCATTTATCATAAAAGGAATTTATTATAGTAATTTAAAATTTCCATCTGATGATAATATTTTGATTTTAAAACATTTGGCTGATAAATTAGTTCAAATGTACAAACATGAAAATGATGAAAACTGGCATTGGTATGAAAGTTATCTAACATATGGAAATAGTATTTTACCAGAAGCAATGTTGTGTGCTTTTTTAGCAACTGAAAAAGAAAACTATAAAATAATTGCTAAAACTTCTTTTGATTTTTTACTATCAAAAATCTTCATTAACGATGTTATAAAAGTAGTTTCTAACAAAGGTTGGTTGCAAAATAATAGCGATTCTTTAAACGAACAAATAGGTGGAGAACAACCAATTGATGTTTCGTATTCAATTCTTGCATTATCCAAATTTTATGATGTTTTCCATGAAGAAGCCTATTTGCAAAAAATGGAAATCGCTTTCAATTGGTTTTTAGGAAAAAATCACTTGAAGCAAATTGTTTATAATCCTTGTACTGGTGGTTGTTATGATGGCCTGGAAGATACTTATATTAATTTAAATCAAGGAGCAGAATCAA
Organism: Flavobacterium sp.; assembly: GCA_032118875.1. Classification (GTDB taxonomy): domain Bacteria; phylum Bacteroidota; class Bacteroidia; order Flavobacteriales; family Flavobacteriaceae; genus Flavobacterium. The sequence continues at coordinate 175 of JAULXA010000187.1, read as the reverse complement.
CCGTTAGTTATTTAATGGCCCGATTAACTCTTGAAAAATATCTTTTGAAAATAGAAAAAGCAACCAAATCATTAAATATAAATTATTCAAAAAAAACGAATAAAAATCAAATCATAGAAATTTAAAATAAAAATTATGGCTATTAAAAAACAACACACATTCGTACCCAAAAAAA
>JAULXA010000186.1:0-4457 GCA_032118875.1 Flavobacterium sp. | reverse complement strand
CGTCACACTCCATTCCACAATAACTACCGTCCACAGTTTTACGTACGTACAACTGACGTAACGGGTACTATTTCTTTACCAGCTGGTGTAGAGATGGTTATGCCTGGTGATAACTTAACAATTGATGTTCAATTATTAAGCCCTATCGCTTTATCAGTAGGTTTACGTTTCGCTATCCGTGAAGGTGGTAGAACAGTAGGTGCTGGTCAGGTTACTGAAATTTTAGACTAATTATAAGTCAATAATAATTAAAACCAGCAGTTCGCTGCTGGTTTTTTTAACAAACGGGCGTAGTACAAGGGCTAGTATAGTGGTCTCCAAAACCATTGATGGGGGTTCGAATCCCTCCGCCCGTGCAAATAAAGATTAAAATGACAAAAGTAGTTAATTACATATCTGAAGCATTTCATGAATTAAAAACGAATGTAACTTGGCCAATTTGGGCTGATGTTCAACGTTTAACAATTATTGTAGCTGTTTTTTCAATAGTTTTCGCTCTATTAACTTGGGGTGTTGACGAATTGTTTGTTAAGGCTCTTGAAGGTTTTTTTAACATTATAAAATAATACCAAGAAATGGCTGACAATAATGTGAATAAATGGTATGTAGTGAGAGCTGTAAGTGGTCAGGAAAATAAAGTTAAAGCTTACATTGAAACAGAAACAGCTAGATTAGGTATGGCTGATTATATTTCTCAAGTTCTTGTTCCAACTGAAAAAGTTGTTCAAGTTAGAGATGGAAAAAAAATAGCTAAGGATAAAGTATATTTTCCTGGTTATATTATGATCGAAGCAAACTTAACTGGTGAAATTCCTCATATTATTAAATCGATTCCAGGTGTTATCGGTTTTTTAGGAGAAACTAAAGGAGGAGATGCCGTTCCGTTAAGACAATCTGAAGTAAACAGAATGTTAGGTAAGGTTGATGAATTGTCTGTTAAGGTTGATAGCGTAGCAATACCTTTCAATATCGGTGAAACGGTTAAAGTAGTAGACGGTCCTTTTAATGGTTTCAATGGAACTATTGAAAAAGTAAATGAAGAAAAGCGTAAACTTGAAGTAATGGTGAAAATTTTCGGAAGAAAAACACCTTTAGAATTAAGTTTTATGCAAGTTGAAAAAGTATAATTTTCGTTACATATATAAATCACATCAATCGCTTCCAATTGATAGATGTGCTAAATTTTTTTAAAAATGGCAAAAGAAGTTAGTAAAGTAGTTAAACTACAAGTTAAGGGAGGTGCAGCGAATCCATCGCCACCGGTTGGACCTGCTTTGGGGGCTGCTGGGGTTAACATCATGGAGTTCTGTAAGCAGTTCAATGCGAGAACACAAGATAAACCTGGCAAAGTATTACCAGTACAAATTACTGTGTATAAAGACAAGTCTTTTGACTTTGTTGTTAAAACGCCACCTGCTGCAATTCAATTATTAGAAGCAGCAAAATTAAAGTCTGGTTCTGGTGAACCAAACCGTAAAAAAGTTGCAAGTGTTACTTGGGACCAAATTAAAGCTATTGCTGAAGACAAAATGGCCGATCTAAATGCATTTACATTAGAGAAAGCTATGAGTATGATTGCAGGTACAGCTAGATCTATGGGTATAACAGTAACAGGGAATGCTCCTTTTTAATCGTTAAAAGAATTAGACAATGGCAAAATTGACAAAAAAGCAAAAAGAGGCTGCAGCAAAAATTGAAAAGAATAAACTTTATAGTTTAAAAGATGCTTCTGCATTAATTAAACAAGTTGCTTCTGCAAAATTTGATGAGTCTGTTGATATCGCAGTTAAGTTAGGTGTAGACCCTAGAAAAGCGAATCAAATGGTAAGAGGGGTTGTAACATTACCTCATGGAACTGGTAAAGATGTAAGAGTTTTAGCTCTTGTTACTCCAGATAAAGAAGCAGAAGCTAAAGCTGCTGGTGCAGACCACGTAGGTTTAGATGATTATCTTCAAAAAATCAAAGATGGTTGGACAGATATTGATGTAATTATCACTATGCCAGCTGTTATGGGTAAATTAGGTCCATTAGGACGTGTTTTAGGACCAAGAGGTTTAATGCCAAACCCTAAAACAGGTACTGTAACTATGGATGTTGCTAAAGCTGTTGCTGAAGTAAAAGCTGGTAAAATCGATTTCAAAGTTGATAAAACTGGTATCGTTCATGCAGGAATAGGTAGAGTATCTTTTGATGCTGATAAAATCTATGAAAATGCACACGAAATCGTTCAAACATTAATCAAATTAAAACCAACTGCAGCTAAAGGTACATATATTAAGTCTATTCACTTATCTTGTACAATGAGTCCTGCTATTGCTTTAGATCCTAAAGCAATATAATTGGTAGTTAAAAATTTTTAGTATGACTAGAGAAGAAAAATCAATCGCGATTAAAGATTTAACTGCACAGTTAGCGGATGTTAATGTTATCTATTTAGCAGACATTTCAGGACTAGATGCAGATACTACTTCAAACTTAAGAAGAGCTTGTTTTAAAGCAGGTATTAAATTAGAAGTTGTGAAGAATACATTACTTGAAAAAGCAATGGAAGCTTCTGATAGCGACTTTGGTGATTTATCAACAGTTCTTAAAGGAAATACTTCTATGTTTATTGCTGATACGGCTAATGGCCCAGCAAAAATCATCAAAGAATTTCGTAAGAAAGGTGAAAAACCACTTTTTAAAGGAGCTTATATTAACCAAGAAATTTACATCGGTGATAATTTATTAGACAGCTTAGTAGCTATCAAGTCTAAAGAAGAAGTTATCGGAGAAATCATTGGATTATTACAATCTCCTGCTCAAAGAGTTCTTGCAGCTCTTCAGAATCAACCTGGTAAGGAAGATTCAGCAGAATAATAAGTACGCACTTAATAAATTATATTTTTACAAAACATTTTAAAAGATAGAAAAAATGGCAGATTTGAAACAATTCGCAGAACAATTAGTTAACTTAACAGTTAAAGAAGTTAACGAATTAGCAACAATATTAAAAGATGAGTATGGTATCGAGCCTGCTGCTGCAGCTGTTGTAGTTGCTGCTGGTGGTGGAGATGCTGGAGCTGCTGCTGAGCAAACTGAATTTACAGTAGTATTAAAAGAGGCAGGAGCTTCTAAATTAGGAGTTGTTAAAGCGGTTAAAGAATTAACTGGTTTAGGTCTTAAAGAAGCAAAAGATTTAGTTGATGCTGCACCAACAAATGTAAAAGAAGGTGTTTCTAAAGATGAGGCTGAAGGTCTTAAGAAAGCTTTAGAAGAAGCAGGAGCTGTAGTTGAGTTAAAATAATTTTTACTCATAATAAAGCTAGGTTTAGGTCTTGAGAGTGTTCTCAAAGACCTAAACCATTTTGCGTATATTAAATTATTGTATTTTTTATGCGTTAAAAAGTAGACAATAACGAAGAAAAAAATTAAACTATCTTTCCTGGTTTATTTTAAAGATGTATTGTTTATTAAAAAGGAAGTATTATTAAAACAGTGTATTTACACAAAAATTACTTTTTTTAAATCAAAATTTTATCCATTGATGATTGCTAATCAGACTGAAAGATTAAATTTTGCTTCAACAAAAAACATTCCACAATATCCAGATTTTCTAGATATTCAAGTGAAATCGTTTAAAGATTTTTTCCAATTGGAAACTAAATCTGACGAAAGAGGCAACGAAGGGCTGTATAATACCTTCATGGAAAATTTCCCAATTACGGACACGAGAAATCAGTTCGTATTAGAATTCCTAGATTATTTTATTGATCCACCTAGATATACCATCGAAGAGTGTATTGACAGAGGCTTAACTTATAGTGTGCCTCTTAAAGCTAGATTAAAATTATATTGTACTGACCCTGAACACGAAGATTTTGAAACAATCGTTCAAGATGTGTATTTAGGAACAATACCATATATGACTCCTAGTGGTACATTCGTTATAAATGGTGCTGAGCGTGTAGTTGTATCGCAATTACATAGATCTCCAGGTGTATTCTTTGGACAGTCTTTCCATGCAAATGGAACTAAATTATATTCTGCCAGAATTATTCCTTTTAAAGGTTCTTGGATTGAATTCGCTACCGATATCAACAACGTAATGTATGCGTATATCGATAGAAAGAAAAAATTACCTGTAACTACTTTATTTAGAGCTATCGGATTTGAAAGAGATAAAGATATCTTGGAAATTTTCGACTTAGCAGAAGAAATTAAAGTTTCTAAAACAGGTATTAAGAAATATGCTGGAAGAAGACTTGCTGCACGTGTATTAAATACATGGCATGAAGACTTCGTTGATGAAGATACTGGTGAAGTGGTTTCTATTGAACGTAACGAAATTATCCTAGATCGTGATACAATCCTTGATAAAGATAATATCGAAGAAATAATTGAAGCAGACGTAAAAACTATCCTTTTGCATAAAGAGGATAACAACGCGGCTGATTACACAATTATCCACAATACG
>JAULXA010000185.1:2194-3871 GCA_032118875.1 Flavobacterium sp. | reverse complement strand
CAACAAATGTTGAAACAAAGGTAAATCATGTGGTGTAGAAATAATTAAGATTTCGCTGATTCCTGCCCACATCAAAGTTGATAAGGGATAGTAAATCATGGGTTTATCATAAATAGGCATCAATTGTTTACTCACCGCTAAAGTTAAGGGATGTAAACGTGTTCCTGAGCCACCGGCTAATATAATTCCTTTCATAGATTTTTTGTTTGATTTGTTTCAGGTGTCAGGTTTCAGGTTGATTATCTTGAAACAAAAATAACTTTAAACTTGAAACTTTTTTAAATACCATTCAATAGTTTTTACAATTCCAGTATCGAAATTTTCATCGGCTTTCCAACCTAATTCATTTTCAATTTTAGTCGCATCAATCGCATAGCGTAAATCGTGTCCAGGTCGGTCTTTTACAAAAGTAATTTGATCTTTATAACTTCCTGAAGCTTTAGGTTTCAATTCGTCTAAAATAGCACAAACTCTGTCTACGATTTGTAAATTATTGCGTTCGTTTCTTCCACCAATATTATAGGTTTCTCCTGATTTTCCGGTTTTGAAAGCCAATTCAATTCCTTTGCAATGGTCTAAAACATACAACCAATCACGTACGTTTTTTCCATCACCATAAATGGGAATATTTTCACCTGTTATCGCTTTACGAATAATGGTTGGAATTAACTTTTCGTTATGTTGTTTTGGTCCGTAATTATTAGAACAATTTGTTGTCACTACATTCATTCCATATGTATGAAAGTAACTTCTTACAATCATATCTGAACCCGCTTTTGAGGCTGAATACGGACTATTTGGCGCATACGGCGTAGTTTCTTCGAACAAACCTGTTTCGCCTAATGTTCCGTAAACCTCATCGGTAGAAACATGGTGAAAACGTGCGTTTTCAAAACCAGGTTTGTATTGATTTGGCGCTGACATCCATAATTTTCTAGCTGTATCTAACAAATTAAATGTTCCTAAAACATTCGTTTTGATAAAGGCTTCTGGACCAGAAATAGAATTATCAACATGACTTTCCGCAGCAAAATGAATGACATCATGAAATTGGTATTTGTCGAATAAATTTCTAATAAATTCTGCGTCAACAATGTCACCTTTTACAAAAGTGTAACGTTCATGATTTTCAACTTCCGAAACATTTTCTAAATTTCCAGCATACGTTAATGCGTCTAAATTTACTAAATGATAATCAGAATTTTTTTCTATAAAATATGGTACGAAATTAGCTCCAATAAAGCCTGCTCCACCTGTTACTAATATATTTTTCATTATGCTTGAACGCGTTGTTTTTGTTGTTTATATACTTGCGAAAACCAATATCCTAATAAATAAATCAATACAAATAAAAACGGTAAAATCAGTTTCATTTTATTGTTAGTTCCTTTTACATCAATAATGTTTGCTGTGATACTCAAATCTTTAACATAAACTTTAATGTTTTCTATTTGAATTTTTTGATTTCCAATCTCATTTAATAAACTATTTTTTAATGTAAATAATGCATTTATCTCATTGTTTTCATTGTTATATGCATCTAAAGCTTGTTTTCTTGCTAGCCAAGCCATCTTACCTACTTCACCATACTTATCAAAAATTTGGTCTTTTTGATATAAAAAATTTTAACAGTTTTTGGTGAATTTTTGGTTAATTTCTGGTTAATTTTTGGATAAC
>JAULXA010000185.1:0-2184 GCA_032118875.1 Flavobacterium sp. | reverse complement strand
ATTATTTTTAGTTTTACTTAAATTTTCTGAAATTTGATTAATTAATTTATCAATTTGAAGAATTTGTTCTTCATTTTTCTTCATTTTTTCTAATGTATTTTCTTTTGTAATTCCTAATAATTTATTTAAATAATTATCTGAATTTAAATACTTTAATATTGGCTTAATAATTTCATTTTCAGCTGTTTTATTTAAGGTAACAATTGTGATTTTATGATTTGGATAGTTCTTACTAGTAATCTTATTTTTAATCACCTTATTAATATCTTCATTCTCTGCAAATAACTTCATTAACTCAAAATTTTGAGTGTTTTGAGCATTACCAGCTATTGCAGTGTTTGTATTAACAAAAGTGTAAATATCAATTACTGGTTCGATTTTAACACTAACTATATTCTTAGTTTTATTTATACCAATTTGTTTTAAAAATAAATTATCGTCTTCATTTAGTTTAGAATCGATTAATTCTATTTTAGAGTATAAATAATCAACACCTCCTAAATTAGGGGTTACAACTATTTCTGAACTGTATTTTGAAGAATTCTTATCCAAATAAAGCCCTAAACCAACACCTAAAATAAATAAAGCTGCAACAATTATTATTTTCTTTTGAATGAAAAACAATAAGTCAAAAAATTTATTAATGATGTTTTGAAATACTCTCGAAATACTTTTTCCAATTTGGCTTAAATCAATTTCTTGCTCTTGAGAAGTTGTGCTCATTTTTTAGTTGACTTTAAAAATTTGTTCTAATATTTTAATGGTAATCAAATACGTTGGTTTTACACCTGTTGTTCCTAAACCTCCAGAAGCTAAAGTACTTCCCGTTTCCAATGGATTATCTGAAGCATAATAAGCATATCGAACCTTTACGTTCGGGTTGATGCTTCTTCTAATTCTTGAAGCCGATTGAATGGCTTTTTGATAATACGAACCTTCCATTTCTAAACCAATGGCTTCCCAAGTCGATTCGTAGAAGAATTTCAATAAATCTCTATTTTGTAAAGACGTTCCTAAAACGGTAATCATTGGTCCGGCAAAAACAGGAATTCCGTTTCCTTCGAACATTTCTTTAGTTAATTCGTTTTCAAAAGGATAATTGTCTGCTGTTCCTTCATTCACGTGGGCATTAGGAATCATAATATCTCCTTTTCCACCTTCTAAAATTCCGGCTTTTCCCATGATAGAAACCGATTCTACGTTTAATAACGATTTCGTTTTTCCTACTTTATAGGGTTTTAATAACTCGTCAATCGTTTCGTAAGCTTGCTCACCAAAAGCATAATCCATTACAATAAGTACGGGTTTGTCTTTGTTGGTTGCTGAAGGAAATGCGGTTTTTTTCCAATCGAATTTTGCTGTATCAAAAACTTGCACATCAATGTTTGTTCCTGAAGTATCTGGTAACGAAATCATTCCGTGTTGCAACGCTACATCTTCTACTTTTTTACGTAAATCTTTGTGTTGAGAAGAACTTAAATCTTCATAAATTTGATATTCTTCTTTTCCTTTATATTTCGCTGCTAAAACAGCTGGCGCAAATACCGAATTCATTACACTGTGCATGTTTGCACTAATAATATGAATAGGTCTTTCTAATAAATCGTTGGCACTAAGTGTTTCTTTGATGTTGTTGGCCCAAATTTCACCATAAATATGATGTCCTAATCTTTCTCTTAAAATGGGACTAAACGTAATGGTTCTTTTGTTGTTATCTACAATTTCTTCAATGGCTATTTTTCCTAACCAATATACAATTTGTAAGAAACGTTCTGGTGCTTCTGCTGTAGCAAAACCATCATAAATATCTTGAACTTCTGCAAAAGATCTTCCTAACACATTTGACATGTGTGACATAGCAATTTCTCTTTCTATTTGCGACAGTTTTTTAGTTTGTAAAGCAAACTGTTCTAGTTTTTGCCAATCGCGAGAAACCGAACCTTCATCATCAATTAAAACTCTGTCTTTAATTTTGTGTGATTCGATGAAAATGAACGTTAAGTGCGTTAAAATATCATAAATATCTGAACGACCACGCGTAATTTCAATGTTCATTTGTTCATCGTCAATACGATAACAATTTCTTCTTCTTTTTGGAGGAACAATCGCTTTAAAGTGCGAATTCGCATAGCCTTCATCCGACGTTAAATTAATATAACGACATTGTTCGATACCTACTGGTAA
>JAULXA010000184.1:0-3127 GCA_032118875.1 Flavobacterium sp. | reverse complement strand
CCATTTTCTACAAATTTTCAAAGCAGTTTCAACCGCTTCAGCACCTGTATTCATTGGCAATACTTTATCGAAACCAAAATAATTGGTAATATATTTTTCGTAAACACCTAACTTATCGTTGTAAAACGCACGAGAAGTTAAGGTTAATGTTTGTGCTTGTGCTATCATTGCTCCAACAATTTTTGGATGACAATGACCTTGGTTTACCGCAGAATATGCCGATAAAAAATCGTAATATTTTTTTCCTTCAACATCCCAAACATATACACCTTCACCTCTATTCAAAACTACAGGTAGTGGATGATAATTGTGTGCGCCGTGTTTGTCTTCTAACGCAATAATTTCTGCTGGACTAATTTTTTCTAAAACTGACATGATTTATATTTTATTGATTGTCAAATCGCAATTCCTACTTATGGAGAGAAATCATCCTTAATTTTGTAAAAGTAATAAAATTTGTTGGAAAATAAATACTTCCAACTTCCCTCTTCCTGCTTCTACTCATACATTTCTAGTAATTTAGTAACGGTATTCCAATTTCTCATGGTAGCAACCGCATTCAATTTTTTCTCAATGTACTTTTGATCTAATCTGGTTTTTCCGGCTCCAACAGCATATTTCACATAAATTCTGCTACTATCAATGGCCGCTTCATCGGGTTTGAAATTACTAATTTTTAAATCGTTTAAAGCTAATGGAGATAATTCTTTAGAAATAAATGCCACGTATAATTTTTTCGTGTCACACTCTTTTTCTTTTAAAAACGGATTGTTTTTTAAGCACAATTCTAAATCTTTTTTAGAAACCATAACAGCAGGCACATCATAACCAAAAACTTTTGAAATTTCTTGTTTGATTTTAAAACCAACGCTTGCCGCATTGTCATCTTCCGAATCTACAAAAACATTTCCCGATTGAATATAAGTTTCCACATTTTGAAAGCCCATATTTTCCAGCATTTTCTGTAACGCATCCATTTTAATCATATTGTGTCCTGATACGTTGATGCCACGTAAAAGCGCTAGGTGTTTTGTTTTTGTCATACTTCCAAAGTAACCGATATATAATCTCTGACGAGATTTTTTTTTAATAGTTTAAGTAATTTTCGTTTTTTTAACCCAAAGGGATAGAATTTTGGTAAATTTAACCACAAAGTTAGACAAAATCCCAAAGGGATGATATTATATCGGCTCTTTAAAAATATAATTCTCATCATAATCAATTTCAAAAGCATTTAAAAACTGAATATATTCTTTTATAAAAACTTGTCTTTGATGATGTGTTTCTTGATTTTGAACATATTTAATCACTCTTTCCACGTGAGATTTTGAATACGAAAAAGCACCATAACCGGATTGCCATTCGAATTTTATAGGTAGAAATTTCTTTTCATTAATCCATTTTGACGAACTTCCTTTAATATCTTGCATTAAATCGGAAATAGATTGCGTTGGTCTCATCCCAATAAAAACATGAACATGATCAGGCATTCCGTTTATTGCTAATAATTTATGATTATGAGCTTTAATAATACCAGAAATATATTGATATAATTCTTCTTTAAAAGAAGCTTGAATTAGTCCTTTTCTGTATTTTACTACAAAAACGAATTGAACGTGAATTTGCGTATATGTATTAGCCATTGTGCGTATAAAAAATTATTTTTCGGATTAGATAAATGCTAAAATACAAAAATCAAGTATTCCATTGTCGCATCGCGACATTATTTTGGAAAAATCCTTACTTTTGCATCATGGGAAAAAAGAGAACAGAAAGAATCGTATTCGAAAACGTACAAATCCTTGATGCAGGTGCAAAAGGTGTATCGGTGGCTAAAGCCCCAGATGGTAAAGTAATTTTTATTCCGAATGTCGTACCAGGTGATGTGGCCGACATTCAAACCATGAAAAAAAGAAAAGCATTTTACGAAGGTAAAGCTATCAAAATTCATGAGTTTTCGGAACACAGAACAGAACCCGTTTGCGAACATTTTGGTGTTTGTGGTGGTTGTAAATGGCAAAACATGAAGTACAGCCAACAATTACTTTACAAACATAATGAGGTTTATAACAATTTAAAACGTATTGGAAAAATTGAAATGCCAGAATTTGAACCGATTTTAGGTTCGGAAAAACAATTTTTCTACAGAAATAAAATGGAATTTGGTTTCTCATCAACAAGATGGATGACGCCAGAAGAAGTGGCATCTGGAGCAGATTTAGACAATAAAAACGCCGTTGGATTTCATATTCCTAGAATGTGGGATAAGATTTTAGATATTTCTAAATGTCACTTACAAGAAGATCCTTCAAACGATATTAGAAACGAAATTCGTCGATTTGCGAACGAAAACAACCTTTCTTTCTTCAATCCAAGAGAAGTTACTGGATTATTGAGAACGTTAATGATTCGTACCGCTTCAACGGGTGAATTGATGATTTTAATTCAGTTTTACGACAATAATAAAAAAGAAATTGAATTGATCATGAACTTTTTAGCAGAACGTTTCCCAAATGTTACATCGCTACAATATGTGATCAATCGAAAACTTAACGATACCATTTACGATCAAGACATTATCACTTTCAAAGGAAGAGATTATATTTTAGAAGAAATGGAAGGTTTGCAATTTAGCATTAATGCGAAGTCGTTTTACCAAACCAATTCGAAACAAGCTTACGAATTATACGCCATCACTAGAGATTTCGCTGGATTAACTGGCGAAGAATTAGTGTACGATTTATATACAGGAACGGGAACTATTGCGCAATTCGTTTCGAAAAAAGCGAAAAAAGTAATTGGTGTAGAAGCCGTTCCAGAAGCGATTGCTGATGCGAAAGAAAATGCCACTCGTAATAACATTACCAATTGTGAATTTTTTGTAGGTGATATGAAAAACGTTTTCAATGACGATTTCATTAACACGCACGGACATCCAGATGTGGTTATTACTGATCCACCTCGTGATGGAATGCACAAAGATGTTGTGGCGCAATTATTAAAAATTGGAGCAGAAAAAATTGTATACGTAAGTTGTAATTCAGCAACTCAAGCGCGTGATTTAGCTTTATTAGACGAAATGTACAAAGTAACTCGTGTTCGTCCAGTGGATATGTTTCCACAAACG
>JAULXA010000183.1:1373-3938 GCA_032118875.1 Flavobacterium sp. | reverse complement strand
TTTCATCGGATTTTTTTGTTAAAATATTGAATTATTTTCAAAACCTCAATAAAATAAGGGCTTCCGAAATCAAAATAAAACTCAAAGAAATTACTTAAAACATAAACATATGTCAGTTTTAACACAAAAATTCAATACAAAACACAATACAGCACCTTTTTCATTACTAAAAACGGAAGATTATTTACCCGCTTTCCTTCAAAACATCGAAAAGGCACGTTTAGAAATTGACAACATCATCAATTCTTCTGAAAATCCAACGTTTGAAAACACTATTGAAGCCTTAGATTTTTCTGGTGAACAATTAGACAGATTATCAAGTGTGTTTTTCAATTTGAATTCCGCAGAAACTTCTGATGAAATGCAAAAAATCGCACAAGAAGTGACGCCGTTAATTACTGAATTCGGAAATGATATTGCTTTAAACGAAGATTTATTTAAAAGAGTAAAAACGGTTTATGAAAATAGAACAAATTTAAATCTGACAACGGAACAAGCTACATTATTAGATAAAAAATACAAAGGTTTTGCAAGAAATGGTGCGTTACTTTCGGAAGATAAAAAAATGCGTTTACGCGAAATTGATACCGAATTAGCCAAATTACAACTAACTTTTGGTGAAAATACTTTAGCGGAAACCAATAATTTTCAATTGCACATTACCAATGAAGCGGATTTAAAAGGTTTACCAGATGGTGCCAAAGAAGCTGCGGCCGATTTAGCCAAATCGAAAAATGAAACAGGTTGGATTTTTACGTTAGATTTCCCTAGTTATATACCTTTTGTAACCTATATTGAAAATAGAGAGTTGCGAAAAAACATGGCGATTTCGTATGGAAAAAAAGCCTTTCAAAATAACGAATACAATAACGAAGAAATTACTAAAAAAATTGTCGCGCTTCGTCATGAACGCGCTAATTTATTAGGTTACGAAACGCATGCCCATTTTGTTCTAGAAGAACGAATGGCTCAAAATCCAACAAAAGTCTTATCGTTTTTAAATGATATTTTAGAAAAAGCCAAACCAGCTGCTAAAAAAGAATTTGATCAATTAGTCGCTTTCGCAAAAGAATTAGACGGAATTGAACACTTAGAAAAATGGGATTCTGCCTATTATTCGGAGAAATTGAAACAAAAATTATTCAACTTAGATGATGAAGCATTAAAACCATATTTCAAGTTAGAAAACGTTTTAAATGGTGCATTTACAATAGCTGAGAAATTATTCGGAATTACCTTTAACGAAGTTTTCGATATTGACAAATACCATCCAGATGTTCAAACTTTTGAAGTTTTAGATGAGAATAAAAACTTAGTTGCGATATTTTACACCGATTTCTTTCCAAGAAAAGGAAAAAGAAATGGCGCTTGGATGACGTCTTTCAAACCACAGTATATTAAGGAAGGAAGTAACGAAAGACCACATGTTTCCAATGTGTGCAATTTTACACCGCCAACCGCTACAAAACCCTCTTTATTAACGTTTAATGAAGTAACGACATTGTTTCACGAATTTGGTCACGGATTACATGGCATGTTAGCGAATACCACCTACCCTAGCCTTTCAGGAACTTCGGTTTTTTGGGATTTTGTAGAATTGCCTTCTCAAGTTATGGAAAACTGGTGTTACGAACCTGAAGCGTTAGCTTTATTTGCGAAACATTATGAAACTGGAGAAATTATCCCACAAGAATATGTAGAAAAAATCAAAGAATCGGCGAGTTTCTTAGAAGGAATGGCAACGTTGCGTCAATTGAGTTTTGGTTTGTTAGACATGGAATACCACGGGAAAAATCAAACTATTGAAAATGTAAAAGCATTTGAGAAACAAGCTATGGGCGACACGTCATTATTTCCAGATGTTGCTGAAAATTGCATGAGTGTATCCTTCTCACATATTTTTCAAGGCGGTTATTCTTCTGGATATTACAGTTACAAATGGGCGGAAGTTTTAGATGCCGATGCATTTGCGTATTTCCAAGAAAATGGGATTTTCAATAAAGATGTCGCAACGAAATTTAAAGACAATGTATTATCAAAAGGCGGAACGGATCATCCTATGACTTTGTACAAAAACTTCAGAGGACAAGAACCGAAAGCAGATGCTTTATTAAAACGTGCTGGTCTTTTAAGTTAATAATTCTTACCAAATTTTAAAAACCTGTTAAGATTTTCAACTTAAAAAAATGACAACCATAAAAATCACCACAAACTATTTCGCTCCAATTGAAAAAGTTTTTGATACAAATAGAAACATAGATATTCACCAGCAATCGGCAAGTAAAACCAAAGAAGTCGCCATTGCTGGAATTACTTCTGGATTAATCAATAAAAACGAAACCGTAACTTGGAAAGGGAAGCATTTTGGCGTGTATTTAAAACACCAAAGTCTTATTTCTGAAATGGATTTCCCTACTTATTTTGTAGACGAACAACTAAAAGGGCAATTTAAAAGTTTCAAACACCAACATTTTTTTGAGCAGAAAGAAAAGTATGTGGAAGTCACAGACATTTTAGAATACGAAACGCCATTTGGCATTTTCGGCCAACTTTTCGACAGATTAG
>JAULXA010000183.1:0-1363 GCA_032118875.1 Flavobacterium sp. | reverse complement strand
CATCATTCACAGAAATGCCGTTTTGAAAAATTTAGCGGAACAACAATAAAATTCTAAATTTTCGTTATTCTAAAAAAACTCCACTATGAAAAAAATCATTTTACTTTTCTTCTTCGTTATAATTTTTGGTTGCAAAAAAGAACCAATTTACAATAATTTTGATGAAATTACTCATTATAGCATAACAGATGAAGAAATATTTAAGTTTGATACAATAAATGAATTTAAAAGTATAATTGGTCTTGGCAATTATCAAAAAATGGATTTTGATAAATTTGAAGATAAATTAACTTCATTTACATTTAAAAAAAACATCATAACAGGGAATAAAATTAAGCAAGTTGATTCAATTATATCAAACAAAATCTATCTTGGTGAAATGAATTTAACGGCATGTACTCCTTTGTATAGAGATGTTCTTATCTTAAAAAAGAACAATAAAATTGTTTCTATTTTAAAAATTTGTTTCGATTGTGGAATGATTGCAAACTATGGTGATGAAATCGAAAACAACTTTAATGAAAAAGATATTGAATCAGAGAATTATTTCAAAAACTATATTGATTTTCATCAAACACTAACCAATAAGAACTAACATCAGCCACCAAAAAATCGGAATAGCTTCCACCCAAAAACTAGCATAATATCTGGATCTGTTTTCATTCGCGAAATATAAAAACAAAGCAATGGAACCTGAAACTATGAATTTAAAAAGCAGTGGTGTATAATCTTGATTCGCTTCGTATAAAAATTCTAAAAGAAGCAAAACAATCAAAAGTCCGTAGCCTAATAATTTAGTCTTTTCTACCCCTATTTGTTGCGGAACGGTTTGTAAATGTGGATCATCTGTATTGATATCTATAATTTCGAAAATTAAAACCAATACAAAAATCAGTATAAATCTTTGAATACTTAACAATAAAACATCCAATGTAAATCCGACTTTTGCGTTAATTAATGGAAGAATTACGGTAACACCAACCCAACATAAACTTACGATATAAATTTTAATGCCTTTCCAATTTCTGGCATTTCGTTTATTTGGGAAAAACGGCAAGGTATAAAGCAACAATAATACGAAAACAAGAATTCCGAAAGTTTGTGTGATGAGTTGCAATTTTAAAAAATAATAAAAACTCGCTAAAGCACTAAAAATACTAAGAAGAATAATCAACCTCAATTCTTTCTTGATCGTTATTTTGTTTAACCTTGCCAACGCATCATATTTTACAAAATTGTAACCTACAATCGTTCCGAAAAAAGCAAAGGCTTTCACTTCAAAATTTTCTGATATGTTGAAGAAGTACATCGTCATGGAAACCAATGCAAAAGCCGACAAAGCCACATGCAAACTGCTTTTAAT
>JAULXA010000182.1:0-2929 GCA_032118875.1 Flavobacterium sp. | reverse complement strand
TAAAAATAATTTCTTCGAAATTCCCAATAAACAAACCTTATACTACCATAAAAACTTTTTTAATCGATAAACTACAAACTTTTAAACTTCTTACTATCTTTGCAATCTAAAATTAGTTTAAATAAGTATAGTCTTAAATTGAACTTTTTATAATTAAGTTTTATAAATAGAGATGAAATTAGATAGAAAAGAAATTCTTACCGCTTTAGAAAGCATTTCAATTGCAGGTGAAGGAAAAAATATGGTAGAAAGCGGTGCGGTTCAAAACGTAGTAACTTTTGGTGATGAAATAGTTGTAGATGTGGTTTTAACGACTCCAGCTTTACATATAAAAAACCGTGCAGAAGCAGATATCAAAAAGGTAATAGCCGAAAAAATAAATGCGGATGCGAAAGTTAAAGTCAATATTAAGGTAGAAACACCAACAAAAGAAGAGGCTAATACGATCAAAGGAAAACAAATTCCTGGAATTAGTAACATTATCGCCGTTTCTTCAGGAAAAGGTGGAGTGGGTAAATCTACTATTACAGCGAATTTAGCTGTCGCTTTATCTAAAATGGGTTTCAAAGTTGGAATTTTAGATGCCGATATTTACGGACCATCGATGCCAATTATGTTTGATGTGGAATCTGCAAAACCTATTTCAGTTGAAATTGACGGAAAATCGAAAATGCAACCCGTACAAAGTTATGGTGTGGAGATTTTATCTATCGGATTTTTCACGAAACCTGACCAAGCGGTTATTTGGCGTGGGCCAATGGCTTCGAAAGCTTTAAATCAAATGATTTTTGATGCCAATTGGGGTGAATTAGATTTCATGTTAATCGATTTACCTCCAGGAACAGGTGATATTCACTTGTCAATTATGCAATCGTTACCAATTACTGGTGCTGTTGTAGTAAGTACGCCGCAAGCTGTTGCTTTAGCAGATGCTAAAAAAGGAGTTTCCATGTTTATGTCGGATTCGATTCAAGTTCCAGTTTTGGGAATTATAGAAAACATGGCGTATTTCACTCCAGAAGAACTTCCTGATAATAAATATTATATCTTTGGAAAAGAAGGTGCGAAAAATTTAGCGGAAGATTTAGAAGTTCCGTTTTTAGGTGAAGTACCTTTAGTACAAAGTATTAGAGAAGCTGGCGATTACGGAAGACCAGCAGCGATGCAAACAGGTTCGATTTTAGAAACTATTTTCGAAGAATTGGCTAGAAGCGTTGTCGCAGAAACGGTAAAAAGAAACGAAAATTTACCAGCAACCGAAGCGATAAAAATTACAACAATGGCAGGATGTTCTGCTGTAAAAAAATAGACATTTTATATTTTTGGGTTTCTAAGGCCAATTTAAGTCTGAAAAATCTAACTATCTAAAGATTCTAATAATCTAAAAAGTCTAAAAAATGACAGAAATTGAAGTAAACGAAAATATCGAAAAAGCATTAGCTGAAATTAGACCTTTCTTAAATTCAGATGGTGGCGATATTGAATTAGTAGAAGTATTGGATGGCAAACACGTAAAAGTGCGTTTGCAAGGTGCTTGTACAAGTTGTAGTTTAAGTATCAGTACCATGAAAGCGGGTGTGGAAACTACCATAAAAAAATACGTACCACAAATTGAAACTGTGGAAAACATAGGGTAATTTTCAACCTGATAAATGTCATAATATAATACGTTACAAAGTAATTTCTTTGTAAGGTAAAATTAAAAAAAAACTTCGCGCCTTCGCGTCTTAGTGGCAAAAACGAAACAAATGATTGAAACAGATATATTGATAATTGGAGCAGGTCCGACTGGGCTTTTTGCTGTTTTCGAAGCAGGTTTATTACAATTAAAATGTCATATTATTGACGCACTTCCTCAACCAGGTGGGCAATTAGCAGAATTATATCCTAAAAAACCTATTTTTGATATTCCAGGTTATCCTGAAGTATTGGCTGGAGATTTGGTGACAAATTTAATGGAACAAATTAAGCAATTTCAACCCGGTTTTACTTTGGCTGAAACGGCTGAAACCATTGAAAAACTAGAAGATGGTTCTTTTATTGTGACTACAAATAAAGGGACGAAGCATAAAGCTAAAGCGATTGCCATTGCGGGTGGTTTAGGAACTTTCGAACCCAGAAAACCGATTTTAAAAGACATTGAATTTTACGAACATGAAGACAGAGGTGTCGATTATTTCGTAAAAGATCCAGAAAAATATCGCAACAAAAATATTGTAATTGCTGGTGGTGGAGACTCTGCTTTAGATTGGAGTGTTTTCCTTTCCAATGTAGCTTCTTCAGTAACTTTAATTCATAGAAGAAACGAATTTCGTGGGGCTTTAGATTCTGTAGAAAAAGTACAAGAATTAAAATCAGCAGGAAAAATAAAATTAATTACGCCAGCTGAAGTAGTTGGTTTCAAAGGAACGGAAAGAATAGAATCGTTAGATATTGAAATGAACGGCGCACGCATGAATGTGCCAACTGATTATTTTATTCCACTTTTCGGATTAACTCCAAAATTAGGCGCCATTGCCAATTGGGGATTAGAAATTGAGAAAAATGCCATCAAAGTAAACAACGCTTTAGATTATCAAACTAATATTGATGGGATTTATGCTATTGGGGATGTCAACACTTATCCAGGAAAATTAAAGCTAATTTTATGTGGTTTTCACGAAGCGACTTTAATGTGTCAAAGTGTGTATAATCGCATTAATCCAGGAAAACGTTATGTACTAAAATATACAACTGTTTCTGGCGTAGATGGTTTTGATGGAACAAGAAAAGAAGCAGAAAAAGCAGTTGTAAAAGCAATAGATTAATGAGTCAAGACGTTACCATATATATTACGGACAGAAACGGTGTAAAACACGAAGTTTTAGCGCCAACAGACATGAATATGAATGTGATGGAATTAATCCGTTCGTATGAATTAGCTGAAGAA
>JAULXA010000181.1:1716-2461 GCA_032118875.1 Flavobacterium sp. | reverse complement strand
TCGTACCGCATTATCTATTTCTATAGTAGCTCCTTGGAATTCTAAACGTTTTGCTAAATTTTTTAACATTACACCAGAAATTTCCCAAATGTCATGTCGCGATAAATGGTTAAAAACGATAATATCATCTATTCGATTTAAAAATTCTGGGCGGAAGAATTTTTTCAATTCTTCTTTTACTAAATCAGTAATTTTTTCAAATCGAGCATTATCTTCCTCAGTCAATTCTTCTTTAACAGGTGGTTTTATTGAAAACGTCCCATCTAAATTAACCATTAACTCAATTTTTTTAGATTCTCTTAATCGTTCTTCTTCTTCCCAACTTTCAGTATGGAAACCAAATGGTTTTTTTTGTTTTTCTGGAAGTATAGGAGATTCGCTTTCAATAACTTGAGCACCTAAATTGGTTGTCATAACAATTATACAATTTTTAAAATCGGTACGTCTTCCCTTAGAATCAGTTAATTGACCATCATCTAATATTTGTAAAAATAAATTAAATATATCGGGGTGTGCTTTTTCAACTTCATCGAATAAAACAATTGAATATGGTTTTCGTCTTACAGCATCTGTTAGTTGGCCACCTTCATCATGACCTACATATCCTGGTGGAGAACCAATTAATTTTGCAGCTGTATGTTTCTCCATAAATTCAGACATATCAAACCGAATCATATTCTTTTCACTTTCAAATATATATTCAGCTAATGCTTTTGTTAATTCAGTTTTTCCTACCCCAGTAGGA
>JAULXA010000181.1:0-1706 GCA_032118875.1 Flavobacterium sp. | reverse complement strand
GACCAGCAAACATAAAACTGGCAATAGGACGTTTCGGATCTTGAATACCAGTTCGTGCTCTCCGAACGGCTTTTGAAACTGCAACAATAGCGTGATGTTGGCCAATTAATCGGTCATGAAGAATATTCTCCATCTTTTTTAATCGATCCGTTTCTGATTCATTTATTTTTGTGACAGGAATACCTGTCCAAGCTGAAATAACATTAGTAACATCGGTTTCAAAAACTCTTTCAAAAGTATCTAATTTATTTTGATATTGCTTGTTATTTTCCAATGCACGCTTCATAATTTTCATATGTGCTCGTACTTCTACTTCGTGCTCAAGCAATAATTTTGCAAGACCAAAATCGTGTTCTTTGATTGCTTTCTCAATATCTCTTAGAGTTGCATGTAATTCAACAAGTAATTTTTGCAATCCCATTGGTAATTCACGATTACGTAATCTAACTCTAGAACCAGATTCATCTATGACATCAATTGCTTTATCTGGCAAATTACGATCTGTAATAAATCGACTTGAAAGAGTTGCAGCTGCAACTAACGCCTCAGTCTCATAAAGTAATGCGTGGTGTGATTGAAAATATGGTCTTAAACCTTTTAAAATATCAATTGTTGTTTCCACGCTTGGTTCTTCAACAATAATTGGATGAAATCTTCGTTCTAAGGCAGGATCTTTTTCAATATGTTTACGATATTCATCTAAAGTCGTTGCTCCAATAACTTTTAAAGCTCCTCGCGCTAAAGCAGGTTTTAAAAGATTAGCGGCATCAACAGCCCCTTCCGCTGCACCTGCACCTACGATAGTATGAATTTCATCAATTACTAAAATAGTTTTTCCATGTTCTTGAACTTCTTCAATAATACTTTTGAATCTTTCTTCAAATTCACCTCGATATTTTGTTCCTGCTAATACTGATCCAAGATCAAGATTATACATAACATGTTTACTTAAAAAGTCAGGACAATCATTACCTACCATAAGTAATGCTAAACCTTCAGCACAAGCCGTTTTACCTACTCCTGCTTCTCCTACTAAAACAGGATTATTTTTACGTCGACGTGCTAACACTTTAATTAAAGCATTAATTTCGCTATCTCTCCCAATAACAGGGTCCAAACGTTTGTCTTCCGCTTCTTGTGTCAAATTTTCACTGTAGTTTTCTATAGTAGATTTTTTTTCCTTTGCCCACTGGCCTCTTCTAAAGAACATGTCTCTTGCTTCCTCTGGAGTTAGGCGAGGTACTTTTTCATATTTATCTAAAGTTGGTTTTGATGAAATATTTTCTTGTTGTTCATCAATGTAACTAAAAATTATACGTTTTAATTTTACGAAGTTTACTCTGGATCTCATTAATATTCGAAACCCAATACCATCTCCATCGTTTATTATAGCTAATAAAATATGTTCCGATCCAACGTAATTTACTCCAAGATCATGAGCTTCATGAATTGACATTTCTAAAATACGTTTTGCACGAGGTGTGAAAGGAATTTCTGAACCTACAAATCCTGTTCCACGACCGATATATCTTTCAATGTCTTTACGAAATTGTTTTAATGTTATTTTTATTTGACTTAATGCACGTCCTGCAATTCCATGTCTTTGCCCAAGCATACCTAAGATGATTTGTTCTGTTCCTACAAAACTGTGACCCATACGTCTAGCTTCTTCTTGTGCTAGCATAATTACTTTAACAGCACCTTCT
>JAULXA010000180.1:0-2044 GCA_032118875.1 Flavobacterium sp. | reverse complement strand
CGAAAGCCAAAATTGAAAATTCATGATTTGAACACGTTACAAATTGACATGATTTTGAAATATGCTTTTGAGAATGAAAACGAATTAAGTTATTCAGATTTACTGGAGCGGTTAAAATACGGCGTTCTAACCTATTTAAATACGTCGATAGGGGTTAACATCGCAAAAGATTTATTAACCCATTTAAAAGTAAAAAACAAACTTTCGAAAGTAGATCCAGAAAACCAAAAAAGTAAATTTAAAAGATCATGAGAGAAAGGGAATTTATAAACCGAATCGCGAGAATGTCGGAACGTGAATTTTTGAAAACCTACCTTTTCGCAAAGTGTGAAATCGATCCTACCAAAATAGAAGAAATCAATCAAAGTTTTTTCATTGCTTTGCGATCATTCGAACTAATTGTTTCAGAAACGAAAGCAATCGCTAGGAATCAAAAGAACGCTGAAATTAACGGCGGGTTTTCTTCATGATCCATTGAAACAAAATAACGATTAGAAACTTTCTTTTCACGATCACAAAATTAAGCCATGTTTTTTAGCATGGTTTTTTTTTGGTGCAATAAGTATTTTTTGAACTGAATGTTTTTTGCACCAAATGTTTGGTTTAATAACTACTTTTTAAACCAAATAATTTTAAACCAAATATAGTAATACTGAACGTTTGGTTTAATAACCCCCCCCCTATAAGGGGGGTTATAGTAAACTAAACCAAACATTACGTTTAGTATTGTTTTTAAACTGAATGAAGTGAAAAGCAATGAAAAAACTAAATAGGTTGTTCTTTGCTATCCTATAGGGTTAATAAATTCCGAACGCATTTACATACTATATAACTAACGTATGTAAAACAATGAACACTAAGAAAGAAAGCACGCCACCCGAACGCCACGCGCACGCATTAAGCGGGGAAAACTACTACGGAAACGATCCCGAACCAAAGAACATTTTTTTAACGATTCGATTAACACAATCGCAAATGTCCTATTTGAACGCCATTTGCGAAGATCTGAAAACGAGTAAAAGCGCATTAATCAAAAATTTAATTTTCTCTTTAATACCTGAATGAAATGGAAACAATCGAAGAACAAAAAATGATAATTGGCTACGACATCGAGCGAAAGCGATTATTCGACAAAGCAAAGGAATCGAAAAAGAACGCGTTTTTAGACGTTTTGAACTACGTTAACGGGTTTAATGGTATCAATATACCAAAAGAACAATTTAAAGACCTTAAAACGAATTTTCTGAATGAACTAATAAAGACCTATTCAAAAGACTATCCAGGTATTTCGGAACGAAAGTTATTTGATTTATTCAATGTCGATCTTTTGAAACTTGAAGAGCTCGAAGAAAATTACAATCGTTATTCAATGGCAATCGATTCGAGCGGTAACCCATTGAACGAACCCGACTTTAATTTTTATGCTGAAACCGAAAGCGAAATTTCAACTTTTCACGCTTTGCAAAATATATTGAAATCGTTACACGTATTGAAAAACAACGGTCGCATGGTTCTAATCGGTGAACTGAATAACGCGCTATTCGGAGCGTTCGAAATCGATTTGCAATTTTTAACCGTAAAGCCAAAAGCGGAATTTATTAAAAACCCACGTTACTCGAAAAGGCGCGGAAACCCACGCTTAAAATTATAATCAAACATTTGGTTTAATAAGTCGAAATTTTTAAACCAAACATTTTTAAACCAAACATTCAAAGCAATGAAAAAACTATTGAAAACCAACGAATTAACGCCGAAAGGCAAAATATTGAAAGCATTTATTTTGAGAGATCAGAAGAAAAGATTAGAACGAAAATTGAAGTTTAAAAAGCCATTTGAACAAATTGATTTAAGACTTCAAAACGTGAATCGAATTATCGAAGAACTCAAAGCAAAATTTAAAAAATAAGGTTCGCACCTGGTTAATTGCCTTTCTCCGTTTGTTCATGCAAAAATTAATCGGGTGCAATCTTTAAAATTTAATCATGAGTAGAAAACAATATTTACATTTTATCGGTGAACTCCCTTTACAATTTTCAAAGGTCTA
>JAULXA010000179.1:0-12904 GCA_032118875.1 Flavobacterium sp. | reverse complement strand
TTTCTACATTTCCGTGATTTCCGCCTTTTATAATGGTTAAAGTGGCATCTGCTTTTGGATTACATTTTTTAATGGCGTTATAAACTTTTTGGGATTCTGACATTTTTACAATATAATCTTTATCGCCATGTTGAATCCACATAGGCACTTTTGACAAATTACAACCATCCGAAACATTTCCGCCACCACAAATAGCTACAGCGGCTGTTACTCTATTTGGATATTTCCCCACGAAATGCATGGTTCCATAACCACCTAAACTCATTCCACAAACATAAACGCGTCTTTCATCCGTTTGGTAATTTTTTTGAACATACGTAAGAATTTCTAAAACTTTATCGGGATTCCAATTTCCTGAAGCGATTTGTGGTGCAATAACAATTGCGTTTATTTTTCGTCCTTTTTCCATCGCACGCAAAACACCATAACGTTTTACTCTATTTAAATCGGTACCAGAAAGACTTTTTCCGTGAAGAAAAATCAAAATTGGTGGTTTTTCCTGTTTTTTTTCTGTTTTCGGAATTTGCAACCAAAACGGATACGTTGTTTTTCCAACTACAGTATGTAATTTTTCTTCTGATTGTTGAAAAGAACAAGCAAAAATTACGAATAAAACTAAAATAGATTTCATAAATGATAGGGATAAAAAAAGTGCCCTAAAGCACTTTTATATTTTTAAAATAATTTTCTAATAATGTCTTCTTCAGAAATTCCTTCTGCGTCTGCTTTGTAGTTTTTTACGATTCTGTGACGTAAAATTCCGAAGGCCACCGCTTGAACATCTTCAATATCTGGAGAAAATTTTCCATTAATTGCGGCATTGGTTTTCGCAGCTAAAATTAAACTTTGCGAAGCACGTGGCCCAGCTCCCCAATCTAAATAATTTTTAACAAAATCTGTTGCTAACGGATTATTTGGACGTGTTTTAGAAACTAAAGTCACGGCATATTCAATTACATTATCTGTAACTGGAATTTTTCTTATTAAGTTTTGGTATTCGATAATTTCTTCAGCAGTGAACAATGGATTTACCGTAACTTTTATATCTGAAGTGGTGGCTTTTACCACTTGTACTTCTTCTTCAAATGATGGATAATCTAAATTTATGGCAAACATAAAACGGTCTAATTGCGCTTCAGGTAACGGATAAGTTCCCTCTTGTTCAATTGGGTTTTGAGTCGCTAAAACAAAAAACGGTAAATCTAATTTAAAACTTTGTCCAGCAACAGTAACCGATTTTTCTTGCATGGCTTCTAATAAAGCAGCTTGGGTTTTTGGTGGTGTTCTGTTGATCTCATCTGCTAAAATAATATTAGAGAAAATTGGACCTTTAATAAATTTAAAATTACGTGTTTCATCTAAAATTTCACTTCCTAAAATATCGGACGGCATTAAATCTGGCGTAAACTGAATACGTTTAAAATTCAATCCTAAAGCTTCTGAAATTGTATTTACCATTAAGGTTTTGGCCAAACCTGGCACACCAACTAAAAGTGCGTGTCCGCCAGAAAAAATACTCAACACAATTTGATTGACTACTTCGTCTTGACCTACAATAACTTTAGCAATTTCTTGTTTCAATTGCTTTTGCTTTTGTACTAATTTTTCAATGGCTGCTACGTCTGACATATTTTTAGGTAAAAGGTGAAAGGTTAAGAGTAAAAGGCAAAACTATTTTTTCAACCAATTGCTTTCGAAAGTACAATCTTTATAATCGTTACTAACTTTTATATAGTTTTTTTCAATGTTTTCTTCTCTCCAAGTTCTAACAGCAGTAAATTGCTTGTCAGAAAGTGCTAATTCTTTAATTTTCATATAATCAGTACTGTAATCTGCTTTGTGTTCTTCCGTTTTCTTATTTACTTTAAGAATTTTAAAGAATTTTGTTCCTTGTCTTTCTTGATCTAAAAACACTTTAGAAATTTCTGCTTGCTTCAATTCGTTAACTTGATTATATAAAGCTGGATCTAATTTTGAAATTTCGAAACGTGGCTCTGAAGTTCGAGGATTTAACAAAAGACCACCATTAGTTTTGGTGTCTTTATCATCTGATGAAGCTTTTGCTGCTTCTTCAAAAGTGATTTCACCTTTTTCAATTTTAGCTTTAATGTTTTCGATTTTTTCTAAGGCTTCACTCGTTGCTTTAGAAGTAACTTTTGGACTTATAACAATGTGACGTAATTCGATATCTTGACCAATAATTTTTTCCACAAAAATAATATGGTAACCAAATTCTGTTTCAAATGGTTCAGAAATTTCACCTTCATTCAAACGGAAAGCTACATCTTTAAATTCTTTAACAAACTGTGTTTTCTTATTCATTTTATAATATCCACCGTTTGAACTTGAACCTGGATCTTCAGAATAAATAACGGCTTTACTGTAAAAACTTCCGCCATTATTGATAACATCGTTTCTTATTTCGTTTAACTTATCGATAGTTTTTTGTTTGTCTTCTTTTGAAACTACTGGTTTTATAACAATTTGAGACAATTCAATTTCTGCACCAATTGTAGGGATTTGATCTGCTGGAATTTTATTAAAAAACTGCTTAACTTCATCAGGAGTAACCGTAACATCGTCTACAATTTTACGTTGCATTTGTGACGTTAATTTATTCATTTTGATAATTTCAAAAAAGTAACTTCTGAAATCTTGTTCGTCTTTTTTCTTGTAGTATTCGAACAATTTTTCTTTAGAACCAATTTGCTCTACCATCGTATTCATTTGGCTATCCATAAAAGTATTGATTTCTTCATCAGTAACTACAATACTATCTTGAATGGCTTGGTGTGCGTATAATTTGTCTTCTAATTGTTTTCCTAATAATTCGCAACGCGTAATTTTTTCAGTATCAATTCCTTGAGATTTTAACTCTAAATACATTAAATCAATATCAGAATCTAATACGATATAATTACCCACAACAGCTGCAACACCATCTACTTTTTGTTTCTTTTGCGCCACAGTTACTACTGAAAATAGTAAAAATGCGAATGCTAAAATGCTTGTTTTATTTGAATATTTCGAAATCATTGTCTTTAATGGCGTCATTTGTTATTTCTGTTTGAATTTTATTTATTAAATCTGTTTTTCTTTTATTTAAAATTATTTG
This sequence comes from Flavobacterium sp., assembly GCA_032118875.1. Classification (GTDB taxonomy): domain Bacteria; phylum Bacteroidota; class Bacteroidia; order Flavobacteriales; family Flavobacteriaceae; genus Flavobacterium. The sequence continues at coordinate 9,789 of JAULXA010000179.1, read as the reverse complement.
TTTGATAGTTGGCGAAATGTACGTTAAAGGAACTACATTGTTTTTTTGAACCATGTCTCTCACTTTTACTAACCAAATTGAAGTAGAATCTGCATATTGATACGAAATTCCTACATCAATAAATTTTGCCATATTGTCTTGATTTACAAAAGGCAATCTTTCGTACACTTGGTCAATATCTACCCAAATACTATCATTAAATGCGTAATCTTTAAACTGTATGGCTAAATTTTTTAAGTCTTTTTTATCTTTCGATTTAAAACTTGAAAACTTCGCGCTTATCGTTGCTAACTTGTTATTTCCTTTAACTAAGCTGATATATCTCAACTTCACTAACGGATTATTTGCCTTAAAATTGTTTTTGTTAGCGTTGTAATATTTTTCAATTTCTTCCTTAGTTATTACGGTATCAATTTTCGTAATTACCAATTGTTCCAAATATGCTTTAGAATATAAATCTATTTTGTATTGATTTATTAATTCATCTAGCTCAATTTGTTTGCTTTTGCTGATGTTTTTATTCGCATTATTGATAAGCAATTGTTGCGTTGCCCATCTGTTAATAAAATCTTTTACAATAGCAATACTATCTTTTTTTGGCGTACCTGCGGGAACTAAATTTTCTAAATCCGACGGATACAAATATTCATTATTTACTCGGGCAATGGCATCTGCTTTATTTGTATCATTTTCTTTACTACAAGAAAGCAATAAGAGCAAACCACATAAGCATCCGAATAATTTCATTAAAATTTTATTTTAATTGTTGCTTCGCTTTTTCAAAAACATCTTGGTTTACTTTTACCGAAAATTCTTTTTTCAATTCGTCTACCCAAGTAGCTTCTAAATGCTGTTGATAATCGTTTATCACTTTACTTTTGCATTCATCCAACTCTTTTGTTTGCGCTGGCTTTATTTTTTTTACATTCACTACAAAACTATAATTCGCATCTTTATAAACATTATTTGCGCCTTTTGTTAGTGTTGCAATTTTATCTAAAACATCGTAATTTCTTTCATACAATCCCGACTTAACCATAATGGCAACCTTATCGTTTTTATTGAATTTAGTTTTTATGTCTTCGATTGATTTTCCTTTTTGAAGCATTTTTTGTGCAGCTTCCATAACTTTTGCATCTGTAGAAGATAAAATATCTACATCATATCTTTCATTCCAGTTGTATTTTGATTTATTTAATTCATAATACTTTTTCAAACCGATTGTATCTGTTTTAGATTTTGTCCAAATTTCATTTTCCATTAAATCGAACAATAACAAACCGTCTCTATATTCGTCCATGATATTTTTGAACTCAGGAAATTCATTCTCTAAATTGTCGTTGTAATACCCAATTAATTGTTCCTCTTTCCAAGATTCAAATAATTCCGCAACTAGTTTTTTTACTGGTTTAGTTGTTTGTTTATTCTTTTGTTGCGAATAAATATAATTCACAAAAGAATTGGTTTCTATATTTTTTGTTTTATTAAGAGTTGTAATATTTCCACTGATACTTTCCTTGTTTTTAGGAAGTTCCCATGTTTGGCTATACATTTTATCTGTTACAATTTTTTCAACGTTTTGATATTGCGTTTTATTTGTTTCAAATTTGTATTTTGCTTTTAATTTTGAGGCTAAAGTGTTCGTGATAATAATTGAACGCTCGTCTCTTTTAATTTTTGACTCTAATTCTGCTTTAGATTCTTCTAAAGATTTTATTGGGTGCTTTTCGATTAGTTTTACAATATGCCATCCAAAACCAGAATCAAATGGTTGAGAAATTTCTCCTTTATTATTTAACGAGAATGCCACATTTTCAAATGCTTCAGAACTTAATTGACCTGTTCCAAAACGTTGTAAAACACCACCTTTTTCCGCACTCGATTTGTCTTCTGAAAACTGAAGCGCTAAGGCTTCAAAACTTTCACCTTGATTAATTTTTTTAGAAATTTCTTCAATAGTTTGCTTCGCTTTCGTTTTTACATCTTCGGTTGCATCAGCGGGATTCAAAATCATGATGTGAGCAACAGTAACTTCTCCTTTATTATCTCTAACATCTGTAACTTTGATAATATGATAACCAAAACGAGTTCTTACTGGATTTGAAATTTGACCTATTTTTGTTTTATAAGCAGCGGATTCAAAAGGATAAACCATTCTGAATGCAGAGAAATACCCTAAGTCTCCTTTATTATCAGCCACTGAAGGGTCTTGAGAATTTGCCATGGCAAGCGTTTCAAAATCTTCCCCTTTTTCAATTCTTTTCTTTAATTCTAAAGCTTTGTTATAAAATGCTAAGGTATCTGCTCCTTTAATATTTTCGTCAAAGGACACTAAAATATGAGAGGCTTTCACTTCTTTTAAACCTCTGTTATACGCTTCTTCAATTAGTTGATTGGTAACTTTAGAATCGTTTAAATAGGTTTTAGAAAGTTGATTTCTATACGAACTTAATTCATTTTGATATTTAGAATTATTTTGTAAACCTAATTTATAAGCTTTACTAACTTTTAATTTATAACCAATAAACAAATCTAAATATTGATTTAAATCTTTTTGAGAATCATCTTTTACTAAATCTAAATTTTTTAAATAAATTCTTTTAAACTCATCTGTAAAGTACTGATTATTATCAATAGTAAAAAGTACATCTTTTGAGTTTTGAGCAAATGAATTAAAGCAAAGAGTTAAAAATAATGCTAAAAAAATGTTTTGTATTTTCATATGTTACTATTTATTTCTTTTTTTGGTCATATGGAATCGCTTATTCTTATTTTGTGTTTACAAAAAGTAAACTCATTTTTATTAGCGATTTCATCGTTTTTATTAGGTTTTGTTTGCAACAAGCAAAAATATGAAATGATTACAATTAAACAACTAATTGAAGATATATTAACTAAAATTTTAGAAATTGAGCAGGTATTTCCGACCTTTAAAAAAAAATACGCTACTTTTTGAAATAAAACTTTCTTTTTTAGTTTTTTTTTATATTTTTGTGAATTCAATATAGAGAACCCCTCATAATCTAATATAAAATGAAAAATAATTTATTAAAAGCATACTTGACTGTTTTCATAACATTCATGAGTTTGTTAGCAATAGCTCAGCCTGTTGACCCGCCAGCAGATCCAGATCCACTTCCTGCTCCAATTGATAGCCAAATTATATGGCTTGTATTTATAGGTATAGCTTTTGCTTATTACGTTACAAATAAAAAGAAAGTTTCCGTTCAGAAATAATAAATCAAAGAAAACATAACTTATACCCCTAAATAGAAAATTACTATTTAGGGGTGTTTTTATTGATTAAAGACAACCTTTCAATTTAGAAATATTTATATTTTCTTAAAATAGCTATCTTTATAAAATGATTAAAGCGTTTCAAAAAAAAAATAGCACGGTCAAAATACTTATACTAATTTACTTCGTAAACTTAGTGTTATATAGCATCTGTTCTTTTTTGAAATTTACATCAGCTGAAACCGTTTTTTGGTTTTCTAGAATACCTTTACTACTTACGCTATACTTAATTACTGGAAAGAACAACACTATATATATTTTATCCTTGTTATTATATCAGTTAGCTTCTTATTTATTTGCTAGTGGAAATCCAGACTTATTCATCTTTGGTAGCATATCTTCAATTGGTTATAAATTTCTCTTATTATTAATCTTACTACCATTAATTACGAAAGAAAATCGTTTAGCCATTGGTTTAGCTTGTTTGCCTTTTTTCATATTATATCTATTTATCATTGAATTGGTATTACTTTCTTTAGGAGATTCATTAATTATTTGGGTTTTAAACGCCCTTATTACCTCTATTATTGGCGGAATTGCTATTATACATTACAACAATAATTATGATTTAAAAGGCTATTGGCTTCTAATTAGTTCTATCCTTTTTATCATTCAAATTGGCGCTTTTTTCATCAATAAATTCTACATTAAAAGTGAAGCTATCTACCAAATGGTCATCTTTTTTTACGGTTTATCTCATTTTACTTTTTATAAGTTTATGATATCAAAAGAACATGAAAAATCGAATATTTAATTAAACAAAAAAAGTCCCAATTACTTAAAATTGGGACTTTTTTTTATTTAATATTGTTTTACTTTTTATTTGCTCGTGCTATCAAAGTGTTTTTTAATAACATCGCAATTGTCATCGGTCCAACTCCACCAGGAACAGGTGTTATGAATGATGCTTTTTTAGAAACATTTTCAAAATCTACATCACCAACAATTTTATATCCTTTTTCAGTAGTATCATCTGCAACACGCGTAATACCCACATCAATAATTACCGCGTCGTCTTTTATCATTTCTGCTTTTAAGTAATTTGGCACACCTAATGCTGAAATAATAATATCTGCTTGAGAAGTTATCTGAGTAATGTTTTTAGTATGTGTATGCGTAACGGTTACTGTTGAATTACCTGGAAAACCTTTTCTTCCCATCAAAATACTCATCGGACGACCCACAATATGACTTCTTCCAATCACAACCGTGTGTTTTCCTTGCGTTTGAACGTTATATCTTTCTAATAATTCTAAAATTCCGAAAGGCGTTGCAGGAATAAATGTACTCATATCCAATGCCATTTTTCCGAAATTTTCAGGATGAAATCCGTCTACATCTTTAGAAGGATGAATAGCCATAATAACTTCCTGAGTATCAATTTGTGGAGGCAAAGGCAATTGCACAATAAAACCATCAATATTTGAATCTGCATTTAATTCTTTAATTTTTTCAAGTAATTCCGTTTCAGAAGTTGTACTTGGCATCTTGATTAAAGTCGATTCAAAACCTACTCTTTCGCAAGCTTTTACTTTACTACCAACATAAGTTAAACTCGCACCATCATTACCTACAATAATTGCAGCTAAATGCGGCACTTTTTCACCTTTGGCTTTCATTTTTGCTACTTCTGCAGCAATTTCGTTTTTAATTTCTTCTGATACTTTTTTTCCGTCGAGTAGTTGCATGTATATTAATTTGTGTGTTGTTGTATTCTATAAAAAAAGACGCAAATAGTCGCGTCTTTTAAATTTTTATTTCATTCCAGGCATAGATGGCATTCCTTTCATGCCGCCCATCATTTGCATTAATTTTTTTCCGCCACCGCCTTGCATCATTTTCATCATTTTGCTCATTTGGTCGAACTGTTTCATCAATTGATTTACTTCCTCAATTTTTCTACCAGAACCTTTTGCGATACGCGCTTTTCTTTTTACATCTATTAAAGCTGGTTTACTTCTTTCTTTTGGAGTCATTGATTGGATAATGGCTTCTACATGTTTGAAAGCATCATCTTCAATTTCCACATCCTTCAAAGCTTTTCCAGCACCAGGAATCATTCCGACAAGGTCTTTCATGCTTCCCATTTTTTTAATTTGCTGAATTTGCGCTAAGAAATCGTCGAAACCAAATTCGTTTTTCGCAATTTTTTTCTGAATTTTTCTTGCTTCTTCTTCATCATATTGTTCTTGAGCTCTTTCTACCAAAGACACAACATCTCCCATTCCTAAAATTCTTTCGGCCATACGAGAAGGATAGAACACATCAATGGCGTCCATTTTTTCTCCAGTACCGATGAATTTTATCGGTTTGTTTACAACAGATTTAATTGAAATTGCTGCTCCACCACGAGTATCTCCATCTAATTTAGTTAAGATAACACCGTCAAAGTTTAATCTATCATTGAAGGCTTTAGCTGTATTTACAGCATCTTGACCTGTCATTGCATCTACAACAAACAATGTTTCGTGAGGTTGAATCGCTTTGTGAACATTTGCAATTTCGTTCATCATTTCTTCATCCACTGCTAAACGACCAGCTGTATCTATAATTACAACATTGAAACCGTTTGCTTTTGCATGTTTGATTGCATTTTCAGCAATTGAAACTGCATTTTTATTTTCTGGTTCAGAATATACTTCCACACCAATTTGATCCCCAACAACGTGCAACTGATTAATTGCCGCAGGACGATAAATATCACAAGCTACCAACAAAGGTTTTTTGTTTTTCTTAGTTTTTAAGAAGTTGGCTAATTTTCCAGAAAAGGTCGTTTTACCAGAACCTTGTAAACCAGACATTAAAATCACAGTAGGATTTCCTGATAAATTAACACCAGCAACATCGCCACCCATTAATTCAGTCAATTCATCCTTAACTAATTTCACCAACAATTGACCTGGTTGTAAAGTCGTTAATACGTTTTCTCCAATGGCTTTTTCTTTTACACGAGTGGTAAAATCTTTAGCAATTTTAAAGTTAACATCGGCATCTAATAACGCACGACGTACTTCTTTCAAAGTATCGGCAACATTTACATCCGTAATTTTTCCGTGACCTTTTAGTATATGGAATGCTTTATCTAACTTATCGGTAAGATTATCAAACATAATAATTGAGCTTTTTAATGATTTGCAAATATAAGGTAAAGTTGCAAAGTAACAAAGTGACGCACTTGCAAAATTTTAATTTTAGAGAATAAAAAAACCGCTCTGATAAATCGGAGCGGTCTTGGTTTATTTAAAAACTTATTATTTTTTTGAACAACAAGATTTTTTAGCTGAAGTTGTAGAACAAGATTTTGTGTCTTTTTTATCAGCACAAGCTTTTTCAGTTTTAGCTTTAGCTTTTTCTTTTTCCTTTTCTTTGAAAGTAACAACTGACGCAGAAGAAACCATAAATGCCATTACAGCAACGATTGACAATACTTTTTTCATGTTATTTATTTTTAGATTAATGTTTTTTATTTATTTATAGAATTCAAATATATAAAATTTTATATATCAATATGATAAAATTTTCTTAATTTTTTTCAAAGGTAATATAATCAGTTCCACCGCCTCCGCCACTCACATGAATTAATTGAATAGTAGTAGCAGTGTACGAAATAATATTCCAATCTTCAGTTAACTCAGCAAAATTTGCTGGTGTAGAAAAAGCAATATTAAAATCTAAATCATTACTTGGGCTATCATCAAGACTATTATCTGAAGTAACTGACCAAGTTCCTAAATAAGTATTAGTTCCGTTAGTTGCTGAAAGAATATTTCCTGAACCAAAAGAAAAATTATATCCTGTAAAATTTGAAGTTTCATCCGTATCAGAATCTTCATACAAAGTAACTCTCCATGTACCGTTATTTACAACATTTATAACGGGTGTTGGATCTACATTATTGTTTGTAGAATTATCATCATCATCACTGCATGATGAAATTACAGTCAACATAAATAAAAATATAAATGCTGAAATTAATTTGATTTTTTTCATAATTATTTGATTTTAAAAACATTATAAAGATAACGAAAAAATACTATTATTAGTATGTAATCAATTATTTGTCACTGAATTAATTTAAATTAGACAATAAAAGACTAATACTTTTATTCGTTATTCTTTTTAGGTTTCTTTTCGAAAATATTAAACAATAATCCGCCCAACATAGCACCATATAAAGTACTATTCAAAGGTTTTGAAGTAATATTGCAAGTTCCTGAAGCACAACCTACAAAATGATAATACAAATATCCAAAAATTGCACCAAGTAGCACTCCTAAAAAAGTAAGTTGATACTTTTTAACCATTGGTCTTTTGTTTCACAATACTTACGATTTCATTTTTAGAAACCACACCAGATTGTCGCCACAACATTTTTCCATTTTGAAACAATAACATCGTAGGCACACCTTTTACTTGAAAATGAGCCGCAATTTCTTGGTTCTTATCCACATCAATTTTAATGATACTTATTGCATCTCCTAAATCTTCTTTCGCATCTACTAAAATTGGTGCTAAAGCTTGACAAGGTCCGCACCATGTAGCAAAAAAGTCGACTAAAACAGGTTTATTTCCGTTAATTAATTCTTGAAACTTACTCATCGTTATTTTTTTTAGTTGGTACATTACAACCGTTTGATCCACATCCTAAATTAAAAATCGCTTGAAATAAAAAGAATAATCCAAAAGCAATAAAAATCCATTGATTTTGCACATATGCTGTATAAGCGCAAAATAAGGCAATTGCAATTCTGAAATATCGCATAAAATGCCAATTAGAAAACAATATTTTTTTCATAGTTTTAAATATTTCTGTAAAGATATAACAACTATAAACAATTCTATGTAACAAAGATTACAGACTAAAACTGGAAATAAATAAAAGGTTGTGGTCCGGCAGCTGCTGTAGCAAAAACCAACCAGAAAACTAATCCTAAAACTATAGCTCTAGTAATAAGAGGCATTGCTTTGAATACATTTTGAATAGCCACAGTAACTTTTTCTGGAATATAATGCCAAAAATAACCTAGAAACATTAAGATAAATACGTTTTGATACCCTTGAACAATGGTTAACCACTGATTAAAATCGAAAGTTACTTTTCCAATATTGTCAATGATTTGTAAGGCAATTGTGAAATCTTTTGCGCGGAAGAAGATCCAACAAAAAGCCACAAAATGAAACGTAACAACGATTGCAAAAAACTTTAAAAATGGAGTTAAAAAGAATATTTTACGTTTAGATGGCGGATAATATTCTAAAAATATTTTATGAACTGCCAAAGCCATTCCGTGTAAAGCACCCCAAATTATGAATCGCAAACTGGCTCCGTGCCATAATCCACCTAACAACATAGTTGTCATTAAGTTCACATTTGTGTACATTGTTTTTTCCTTTTCTTTTGAAAACAAGAAAGTGAAAGCGAATATTACAGTTGAAGCAATAGCTATGATTAAAGGAATGTTGCTAGTTTGAGAATACGAAATTCCCCAAATGATTAATCCGAAGAAAAACAAACCTGGAAATAAAAATCCTGCAAAAGTTCCGTAACGGTTTCCTCCTACTGAAATGTATAAGAAATCTTTTAACCAAGTAGATAAAGAAATATGCCAACGACGCCAGAAATCTGTTATTGACGTTGATTTATATGGTGTTCTAAAATTGGTTGGTAATTTGAAACCTAACAACAAGGCCACACCAATTGCCATATCGGAATAACCTGAAAAATCACAGTAAATTTGAATGGTATATCCGTAAGAAGCCATTAAATTTTCGAATGGCGTATAACTATTTGGCAAATCGAAAACACGATCTACGAAATTTAATGAAATATAATCTGAGATAACGGTTTTCTTTATTAATCCTCCAATAATTAATAGAAACGCGCGATTAATATCGTCTTGAGTAACATTTAATTTCTGATAAATTTGTGGTAAGAAATCTTTTGCTCTAACGATTGGTCCTGCAACTAATTGCGGGAAAAACGACACGAAAAACAAATAATCTACAAAGCGTTTAGTAGGTTCAATTTCTTTTCGGTAAACTTCAATAATATAACTTATCGATTGGAAGGTATAAAACGAAATTCCTACAGGCAAAATCACGTCGAAAAAAGCTAATTTTCCACCCGTTAAATTGTTCGTAATGTCAACTAAGAAATTACTGTATTTGAAATACCCTAAAAATCCTAAGTTTAGAATAATACTAAAAGTCAGGCATAATTTTTTATTGATTATACTCGTAGTTCTGTGTACTAAATTACCTAAATTATAATCGACAACCGCCGAACCAAGAAGCAATAAAAAGTAAATTCCACTCGATTTATAATAGAAAAAAAGCGAGAATAGAATTACGTAAACCATTCGCATTGTATCTGCTTTTCTTAGTAAAATATACCAAAAATAAAAGACTAAAAACAAACCTAAAAATAAGCCTGTATTAAAAAGCAACGGTTCTTTTTCGTTATAAACGAACCATTTTTCAACTACTTCTGGA
>JAULXA010000178.1:5477-6494 GCA_032118875.1 Flavobacterium sp. | reverse complement strand
ACAGAAACGTTCCCACATTTCAGAAAAAAACAAATACCACAATTGTTTTGGATATTTGCCTTTAAAGTTTTGTATTTCTTCTATCGTTTGCATACTAGTTGATTCCTTTTTCTTTCATTACAGCATTTAATCTTTTTAAGATTAATAATCCTAAAGCAGTAGCAAATAATAATAAAAAGCAATTCACAATAAAGAAATTAGCTTTGTTTTCATAATCGTACCACATACTTGCTAAAACCCCTGATAATTTATTTCCAATTGAAATAGATAAAAAGAAACCACCCATCATTAAAGCTGTTAATCGTGGTGGACTTAATTTTGAAACTATTGATAATCCCATTGGAGACAAACATAATTCTCCAATTGTAATTACTCCATAAGTTCCTACCAACCACAATGGTGAAACTTTTATAGCTCCGTTACTTCCAATATAAACTGCAGCTACCATAAATAAACACGATAAGGCAGAAATAAATAAGCCTAATACAATTTTTGAAGGTGTGCTTGGTTCTTTTCCTTTTTTACGCATGAACGCAAAGAAACCAACTACTAAAGGAGTTAATAAAATAATCCAACCTGGATTTACCGATTGAAAAAGTTCGGTATTGATTAAAGATACTTTTTGGTCAGGATTTTTTTCTAAAGTAGCTCTGTTTTCTTCAGACACGTTTGTAAAATATACATCTTTTCCTTGAACTTTAATTTCTTTGTCGTTTTCATCTTTTTCAGCTTTAAACTGATTGTCGTATTTTTGAACTTCTTTCGTTTTATAATCTTTTTGTTCTACCAAATAAATAGAAGACAAGGCTTTTTCTGTAGTTCCAGTTACTTGTCGGTCAGTATAATAATTAGCCCAACGTGTTAAAGCCGTTCCGTTTTGTTTGAAAACTGCCCAAAACAACATACCAACTGCAAAAATAGCAAGTAGGGCACCAAGTGGTCGTTTGTCTTCTTGATTGGCTTTTAAATATAATCTAACATAAAAAATGATGATTGGAATACAGGCAAAAATAAATG
>JAULXA010000178.1:0-5420 GCA_032118875.1 Flavobacterium sp. | reverse complement strand
TTTTGAAAATATTTCCAGGAATCATCCATCCAATAGCTCCAGTAATTAAAGCGGGTAAAAAAACCATACTTAAAATTCTGGGTAAACTAATATCACCTTCTTGAACAGGTTTCATTACATTGGCAGATTCCAAGTGTTTTCTTCCCATAGAAAAAATAATTAAACCTACAAACATTCCAACTCCAGCCGTAATGAAAGCTGCACTCCAACCATATTGGTTTCTCATGAAAGCCGCAATAATATTACAAATGAAAGCTCCTAAGTTGATTCCCATATAGAAAATATTGTAACCTGCGTCTTTATTGGCTTTGTATTCATCAGTTGAATATAAGTTTCCAACAAGTGTTGAAATACTTGGTTTAAAAAATCCATTTCCAATAATAATTAAGGCCATTGAAATATAAAAGGCAGTTGTATTATGGAAACCTAAACCTATATAACCTAATCCCATTAAGAATCCGCCTAAATAAATGGCTTTGAAATATCCTAAAACTCTATCGGCAAGAAATCCTCCCAAAAATGGTGTTAAGTAAGTTAAGGCTATATAAGTTCCAAAAATATCATCGGCATATTTATCTGAAAAGGCCAAACCACCTGTGGCAGTTGGGTCAATCATGTATAATACAAAAATTCCAATAATTAAATAATAACCAAAACGCTCCCACATTTCAGTAAAAAACAAAAATAGTAATCCTCTAGGGTGTTTATTTTTCATAAGTTATAAATTAAAAAAAAGCCTGTAACAACGTTACAGGCTTGAAAGATATGAAAAATATTTTTAATTTATTTATCCTCTTTATTCTGTTGCAGCTTCAACATGATCGTTGTGCATTCTTTTTTCTAACCAAGAACTTAGTACGAATAAAATTGCAGCAGCAGCACCTGACATGATGATAAATAATACGAAAAATTCATACAAATTTGTAATTTGAAATCCTAAAAAGCTCGTTGCTCCACCAGTTCCATCTTCTCCACCAGGAATTAATGCGCTTAATGTTCCTGCGAATTTATTAGCAGCAGCATTAGCTAAAAACCAAGTTCCCATCATTAAAGATGATAAACGTAAAGGCGCTAATTTAGAAACCATTGATAATCCAATTGGTGATAAACATAATTCTCCAATTGTATGAATTACATACAATCCAATTAACCACCACATTGATACTTTTTCACCTAATCCTAAACCTTTTACCGCAATAGCAATTACAACATAACCCATTGCTACTAATCCTAAACCAATTGCCATTTTTTTAGGCGAAGATGGTTCTAATTTTCTAGCGTATAAAAAGCCCCAAACTATTGTCATAATTGGCGCAAGTGAAATTACGGCTAATGGATTTACGGATTGAAAATAAGATGCTGGCATTTCCCAACCAAAAAGAGTTCTTTCCGTTTGTCTGTCTGCAAATAATGTTAATGAAGCACCTGCTTGTTCGAAGGCTCCCCAAAAGAAGATTACGAAGAAAGCTAGGATAAAAATCACAGTGATTCTTTGTGTTTCAATTTTAGATAAACTTTTATCGCTAAAAATTAATACTGGCATTGCTACCATCGCTCCATAAATGAAGTAACTAATAATATCTACATCACTTTTGAACATTTGTTTGAAGTTCAACATGAAAAATATAATGGCTATAGAACCAACAATCATTGCGATACTTTTAGCATCTAATTTTTTAACTGGTAAACCAATTTCTTTACCTTCTTCAGAAATTAAATATTTTTTTTGACCAAGAATAAAAGCAACTAATCCAAGTAACATTCCAATTCCTGCTGCCAAGAATCCCCATTTGAAGTCCATTGATCCACAAACTAAAGGTGAAAAGAAAGCCCCTAAGTTAATTCCCATATAGAAAATAGTAAATGCACTATCTATTCTTCTATCATTTGCTGGATATAATTGCCCAACCATTGTAGAAATGTTTGGTTTGAAGAAACCATTTCCAATAATTATTGCGGTTAATCCCATCCACATTAATGAAACACCTCCATCTGCACCTGCAGAAGCACTAAAAAACATAAAAAACTGGCCAATTGCCATCAGTAAACCTCCAATGATAATACTTCTTCTATTTCCTAGGAATTTGTCACATAAGTAACCTCCTAAAAGAGGAGTTAGATACACTAAACCTGTGTAGCTTCCATAAATTTGAGACGCATCTGCATCTTTCATTAATAACACTTTAGTCATGAAAAGAATGAAAATTGCTCGCATTCCATAATAACTAAATCTTTCCCACATTTCTGTGAAAAATAAAAAGTATAATCCTTTTGGATGTCCTTGTTTAACTGTTTCGTTCATATTTAATTTATTTAGTAATATTGGTTAGTTTATAGTTTTTCTAAAATAAAATTCGTCATTTTCGTGTACAATTGTAAACGTGTTTTTCCACCAAAAATTCCGTGGTTTTTGTCTGGATAAATCGCCCAATCAAATTGTTTGTTGGCTTGTACTAAAGCTTCCACCATTTTCATTGTGTTTTGTACGTGTACATTGTCATCAGCTGTTCCGTGAATTAATAAAAAGTTTCCTTTTAATTTATTTACGTGAGTAATTGGCGAATTGTTATCGTAACCACTTGCATTTTCTTGTGGAGTTTGCATGTATCTTTCCGTGTAAACACTGTCATAATATCTCCAAGAAGTTACAGGAGCAACTGCGATGGCGGTTTTAAAAGTATCAGCACCTTGAAAAATACAGTTTGAAGCCATAAATCCACCATAAGACCATCCGAAGATACCAATTCTTGATTTGTCAACAAAAGCGTATTTTCCAAAAACTTTAGCGGCATCAATTTGATCTTCTACTTCATATTTCCCTAGTTCTTTTTGTGTACATTTTTTGAAATCTGCACCTTTAAATCCAGTTCCTCTTCCGTCAACACAAGCTACGATGTAACCTTTTTGTGCTAACATCATAAACCAATAATCATTAGTTCCGTTCCAAGTGTTTGCTACTTGTTGTGAACCCGGACCAGAATATTGGAACATAAATACTGGGTATTTTTTTGTCGGATCAAAATCTTTGGGTTTGATCATCCAAGTATTTAAAACATGACCTTTTTCTGTAGTGATTGTTGAGAATTCCTTTGGAGAAATAGTGTATTTGGCTAATTTTTCTTCAACCGCTTCGTTAGATTGAATTTTCTTTACTTCTTTTGAAGTTTTAGAATCGTTTAAAGAATAATATGGTGCTGAAGTTGCACTAGAATACGTGTTGATAAAATATTGGAAGTTCGGGCTAAAAGTAGCGTTGTTCGTTCCTGTTTTTAAGGTTATTCTTTTTTTAGATTTTCCATCAATTGAAATCGAATACACATCTCTGTTAATCGAACCATTTTCTACTGATTGGTAGTAAACGGTTTTGTTTTTTTCATCGAAACCATAATAAGAAGTTACTTCCCATTTTCCTTTGGTAACTTGATTTTTCAGTTTCCCAGATTTGTCATAATGATAAATATGATTGAAACCGTCTTTTTCTGATGTCCAAATAAAACTATTGTCTTTTAGAAATGTTAAGTTGTCTGTAATATCAACGTAAGCTTTGTCTTTTTCGTTTAAAACGACTTTTTTAGCACCTGAATTTCCATCCACAAAAAGTAAGTCTAAATTATCTTGGTGACGGTTTAAAACTTGAGCGCTTAAGATATTTGCATCATTCGTCCATTTTAATCGAGCAATATAAAAATCGTTGTAATTACTTAAATCAATTTTTTGAGTTTTTGAAGCGTTTACATCGTAGATATGTAATGAAACCTCTGCATTTTTTTCACCAGCTTTTGGATATTTGAAAACCGATTGTGTAGGATATAAACCTTGATTGTATAGGTCCATTGAAAATTCTGGAACATTAGTTTCATCAAAACGAATGAAACCGATTTTTGTACTGTTAGTATTCCAATCGAAAGCACGAACAAAAGCAAATTCTTCTTCGTAAACCCAGTCTGTAATACCATTAATTACGGCGTTTTTCTTTCCGTCTGTAGTAATTTGAGTTTCTTTATTTGAACCGAAATCAAAAACATATAAATTATTTTCAAAAGCATAAGCTACTTTATTTCCATCTGGTGAAAATGTTGGTTCTTGAATGGCTTTTTCAGTAAATTTTGATAAATTTTTAGAAGCGATATCGTACACAAAATAATTTGCGGTAAACGAATGTCTAAAAATTTGATTCGAATTCGTGGCGATTAAAATCTTTTTTTCCGCTTTATCAAACGTGTAGCTATCAATAGATTCTAATTCTTTGAAATCTTTTGTGTCGATTAATGTTGAAACTTTGTTTAAGGTTGCGTAATCAAATAAATCAATTTGTGTAGTCTTTGAATTTCTGTCGAAATTTAGCACCGTGTATTGATTGGTGTTCTTCATGGCATTCAATTCGTCCATGCCTTTTGTTCTGAATGCTCCGCTCCAAATTTCCTCTAAAGTTAGTTTTTGTTGAGCAACAACTGATACTGAAGTTGTTAATAAAAGTAATAATAATTGTATAGATTTTTTCATGTATATAATTTGTAAAAACCCCCAATTTTAGTGAAAATTTACGACATATCCATAAAAAAAGCTGACATTTTGAATTTTAACATTTTTTTTATATATTTATCAGTTCAACTTTAACAGTTTTGAATGCCCAAACTATATAAACATATTCTCCTAATCATTTTTCTTTTGTTTGTTCAATGTACAATTGGCCAACAATTTAAATTTGACGTGATTAATCATGAAAAAGGGTTGAATTCTTCAAGAATTAATAAAATTTATAAAGACAGTAGAGGTTTGTTATGGATTTGTGGCGATGGCGCAGGATTGTTTAGTTATAATGGCTATGAGTTTAAAAACTATAATAAAGTTAATGAGTTTGAAAATTTATTTGTTATTGATATTATTGAAAATGAGAACAAACAACTTGTTTTGTCATCAAAATATTTGGGACTACTTTTTTTTGAAGGAAATAAATTCATTAAGCTTACAAAGCTATTAGACAAAAAACGCACACCACAAATCAATGTTTCTAAGTTTGCAAAAACGAAAAAAGGAATTTATGGTTTTAGTACTTTACACATTTATTTTATAGATGATAAGAATGAAGTATTTACCATAAAAGCTTTAAAAAATCTTTCCATTTCCAAAATAACTTCCGCAGAAACCATTAATGACGAGCTTATTCTTTTAGGTACAGATAAAGGTTTGTTTGGTTATGATGTTAAAAATAATTTAGTAAATAAAATAAGTAATTTTAGTACTGAAGTTACAATTTGTAAAGGAGCAAATAACACGGTATTAGTTGCAGATTTAAAAGGCAATATCTTTGAAGCCACATTTAAGAAAACAGCTTTTGATACAAGTAAGTTATTGGTCACCATAAAATCTAAAAGCGATGGGGTTTTTGGGATTACTAATATTTTGCAGAATTCTAATGG
>JAULXA010000177.1:0-4168 GCA_032118875.1 Flavobacterium sp. | reverse complement strand
TGGTGGTTTACCAACAGGTGAATTAGCTGCTGCAATTGACGCTGCTTATGGAACATTTGACGCTTTTAAAGCGGAATTTGCTAAAGCTGCTGCAACACGTTTTGGATCAGGATGGGCTTGGCTTTGCGTACAAAAAGGCGGAAAAGTTGAAGTGTGTTCTTCAGCTAACCAAGACAATCCTTTAATGCCAGGAATTGGTTGTGGTGGAGCGCCAATTTTAGGTTTAGACGTTTGGGAACACGCGTATTACTTAAACTACCAAAACAGAAGACCAGATTACGTGGAAGCTTTTTTCAATGTAATTAATTGGGATGAAGTAACAAAACGTTTCAACGAAGCGAAATAATAGGAAAAATATAACATTAAAGCGTTCAAGTATAATTGGGCGCTTTTTTTTTATCTGTATATTTGCGTTTAATTTACTAGTGAATGAGAATATTGTTTTGGATTGTGTTTTTATTTTCTTTTGGCGGAATGGCTCAAAAGAATGCATCAAAGCAGGATGAAAACACGCAAAAATTAGTAACTAATATTATTAGAGTTCAAAACAACAACAATTTAAAAACCACCGATTTTAGTTACTCTTTTTACGAAAAATCAATTGTTTCTGCTTATCCTGATTCTATTTCCGCACGTATTGATACCCTTTATAAAAACAAGAAAAAAACAAAATTTATAGTCGATTCTTCTAGTTATAAATTCAAGAAAATCATTACCAAACAACACGTCTATCAAACCGAGAAAGTATCTAGCATTTCTATCGTAAAAGGCAAGAAAAAAGAAAATATTATTGGTTTAAAAATGGCCGGTTTAAAACAACCTGTTTACGAATTATTAGGACAAGAATTTATGCCTTTTGATTTGAGTAAAAAGCAATTGAAAATTTTACAATTTTCCTTTCACAATCCTTTTACAACAGAAGGTTCCTTAAAATATAAATTTGAAATTACCGATACGATTACTACTGAAAAAGGAAAGGAAATTGTAGTACAATTTGAATCGAAAAAAAACATCTTTAAAAATAAAATAAAAGGTTCGGTAACCGTAAATTTAAAAACGTTTTCTATTGCCAAAAGCACTTTTTTTATCAACAGTATTATCAATGTGAAAACGGAAACTGTTTTTGATTGGTTTAATAATGGTAAATCGTGGTTTCCTATTTCGCAAAGTTTATTAGTGACTAAAGGAAAAGGAAAACATAATATTGATTTTTTAGGAGAAACGGTTCAGTTTGAAAACATGACGAGCACATCCGCTAAAAAATATGATTATTCGAATGATTTATATGTGAAAATTAACCGAGATTTCACTAACTATAATTTTTCAGAAAAACCCAAAAAGCAACATTATCAAATTCATATTGATAAAAGTGCCACCAAAACAAATCCTGCATTTTTTAGTACGATTGCAAATGATACTTTAGATAATCGCTCGCAAAACACCTATCAAACTTTAGATAGTTTAGTTACAGCAACCAAAATTGAAAGAAAAATTTATTTTGGTAAAAAACTAATTAACGGACAAATTCCATTTGGTTTTGTAGATGTTCGAGCGCGAGATCTTTTCAAATACAATAATTATGAAGGCTTCCGTTTAGGTTTAGGTTTGTCAACCAACGATCGATTTTCGACGTATTATAAATTGTTTGGATATGGCGCTTATGGCACAAAAGATGGTGTTTTTAAAGGGCAATTTGGAAATTCGTTCCGCGTTTCTAATACTACGGACACGTGGATTTCTGGCTCGTTCACCAATGATTTAACAGAATTTGCCGATTTATCTTTAATTCCTGATAACAAAAGATTTAGATTGTACGATCCGCGACCTTTTAATATTTCTACGTTTTACAACCATCAATCTTATGAATTGACTTTCGAATCGAAATTTATCCCAATAGTTGAAACTACTTTAAAAATCAATCGTTCTCGAATCGACCCGTTATTCAATTACGATTTCATTACACCGAGTAAAACATACGATATTTACAATTTAACTTTAGCGACTTTAAGTTTAGAATGGTCTCCAAACAGTAAATTTTTAAAAGCGCCACAAGAAATTTTAGAAGTAGAAAAAGGGTTTCCGAAAGTGATTTTACAAATCTCACACGCGATTCCGAATGTACTAAGCGATAATATCGAATTCACAAAAATAGATGCACGAGTGTATCATGAAAAGAAACATTTATCCGGACAAAAAACTGCTTTTTTACTACAAGCTGGTGTCAGTTTAGGTAATGCACCACTTTCTCATTTGTATAGCGTAGCACCAAATAACTTAGACCGAGAAGCGATTTTAAGCCGAATTACATTTGCCAATAAAACGTCTTTTGAAACCATGTATTTTAATGAATTTTATTCGGACAGGTATTCCTTATTTCAATTGAAACATTACTTTAATAAATTGCAAATTTCAAAAAGCATCAAGCCCACTTTAATCTTGGGAAGTAAAGTCGCATTTGGTACTTTTTCACATCCAGAAAACCATCAAGGTATTGTTTTTAAAACGATGGAAAAAGGTTTTTATGAAAGCGGTTTTGAACTCCAAAACATTTTCAAAGGCTTCGGATTGTCTACGTATTATAGATATGGACCGTATCAATTGGAAAAATTTGATAGAAATATTGCGATAAAATTATCGTTTACTTTGAATTTGGGGATTTAATTAAAATCTGTTTCCTGTTTTCGAAAACAAATCTCACATAACTTATCTGGTTAAAAAATTTACATAATTCCCATCTTTTAACTCAAATTTCGCCTATATTTCAGCATAATTCTTACCTTTGCAGCCTAAATTTATATCATGACGAAGTGGTTAAATACCAGTTTTTGGAATTTTGTAGCGCGTACGCTTTTAAGAAATAGACATTGGGTGCTATTATTGATTGCTTTGTTCACCGTTTTTATGGGAACGCAATGGAAGTACATCCGTTTTACACAAACTGAAGCCAATTTATTACCAAACGACCATAAAGACAATATTGCTTATACCGATTTTTTAAAGAAATTTGGAGAAGAAGGTAATGTGATCATTTTTGCGGTTAAAAGTTCCGATGTTTTTAAACCAACTACGTTTAAAGCTTGGAATGATATGATGGCTTCTATTGCGAAAAACAAAGAAGTCGATGGTGTTTTATCCTTTAATGAAATTCAGGATTTAGTTAAAAACGATTCGTTAAAAACCTTTCAAACCAAACCTTTTATAGATCAAAATAAAGTAGCTGATGCCGCTTATTTGAAGGCTAAAAAACAAGATTTATTAAACAAAATGCCTTTTTACGAAAGCTTATTGTTCAATAAAAAAAGTGGCGTGGTTAGAAGTGTGATTTATCTTAAAAAAGACATCGTAAACAAACCAGAAAGAAAAGAATTCGTTTTAAATAAACTAATTCCGGCTATAGAAGAGTTTAAGAAAACAGCCAAAACGGACATCAAAGTTTCGGGAATGCCTTACATAAGAACCATGAATGCCAAAGCGATTATTAGCGAAATTGGCTTGTTTATTGGCGCTACATTATTGGTCACTTCGTTGCTTTTCTATTTCTTTTTCCGTTCGTTCCGTACGACCATGATGGCGCTTTTTGTGGTGATGATTGGTGTGATGTGGTCTTTCGGATTTTTAGGATTATTACGTTATGAAATTACTGTTTTAACCGCTTTAGTTCCGTCGTTAATCGTCATTATTGGAATTCCGAATTGTATTTTCTTAACCAATAAATACCATCAAGAAACGCGTGCGCATGGAAACAGAGCCAAAGGTTTACAACGCGTTTTAACTAAAGTTGGAACCGCAACGTTTATTACAAATGTGACGACAGCTGTTGGTTTCGCTACCTTTATTATTACCGACAATAAACTATTACAAGAATTTGGTATCGTAACTTCCATAAACATTATGGCGCTTTTTGTGCTGAGTTTATTCGTAATTCCGATTTTCTTCAGTTTTATGCCGATTCCAAAAGCGAAACATTTGGAACATTTGGAACGCGGTTATTTAGTCAACTTCAAAAACTGGATTATTGACCAAGTAAAATACCACAATGTAAGAGTGTATGGAGTTGCTGTTGGAATTCTAATTATTGGAATTATTGGAATTTATAAAATCAATATTTCTGGAAGTATTTTAGAAGACATGCCTAAAAACAATGCTTTTTTTGAAGACATTCGTTTCT
>JAULXA010000176.1:0-4611 GCA_032118875.1 Flavobacterium sp. | reverse complement strand
TCTTACAACTTATATGTTTAAAAATAAAAAAACTCCCAACTCCCAACTCCCAACTCCCAACTTAATATTATATTTGTAACATGAATGAAAATTTAGATCCCAACAAAGAGCGTTTTACGCCGCAAGAAATAGATATTGAAAAAGCATTGCGTCCGTTAAGTTTTGACGATTTCGCAGGACAAGACCACGTGCTTGAAAATTTAAAAGTATTTGTTGCCGCAGCCAATCAGCGAGGCGAAGCGTTGGATCACGCCCTTTTTCATGGTCCTCCCGGATTAGGAAAAACCACTTTAGCTAGTATTTTAGCGAACGAGTTGGGTGTGGGAATCAAAATTACATCCGGTCCAGTTTTAGATAAACCAGGTGATTTAGCAGGTTTGTTAACTAATCTTGACGAACGTGACGTTTTATTTATTGACGAAATTCACCGTTTGTCACCTATTGTGGAGGAATATTTATATTCTGCCATGGAAGATTACAAAATCGACATCATGATTGAATCCGGACCCAATGCGCGTTCGGTTCAAATCAATTTAAATCCGTTTACTTTAGTCGGTGCAACAACGCGTTCTGGATTATTAACCGCT
The DNA here is from genome assembly GCA_032118875.1 of Flavobacterium sp. Lineage (GTDB taxonomy): Bacteria > Bacteroidota > Bacteroidia > Flavobacteriales > Flavobacteriaceae > Flavobacterium. Next base: position 4,024 of record JAULXA010000176.1, on the reverse strand, counting down.
CCAATGCGTGCACGTTTCGGAATTCAAAGTCGTTTGCATTATTACAATACCGAATTATTAGCCACAATTGTGGAAAGAAGTTCAGGAATTTTAAATGTACCAATAGATTTAGAAGCAGCCATTGAAATTGCAGGACGAAGCAGAGGAACACCTCGTATCGCGAATGCTTTATTGCGCCGTGTTCGAGATTTCGCCCAAATAAAAGGAAACGGAAGTATTGATATCGAAATTGCTCGTTATGCCCTAAAAGCATTAAATGTAGATGCAAATGGATTGGACGAAATGGATAATAAAATTTTATCAACCTTAATTGATAAATTCAAAGGTGGTCCAGTTGGATTAACCACTTTAGCAACAGCCGTTTCAGAAAACGGAGAAACCATTGAAGAAGTCTACGAACCGTTTTTAATTCAAGAAGGCTTTTTAATGCGAACACCTCGTGGTCGTGAAGCTACCGAAAAAGCCTACAAACATTTAGGAAGAATTAAAGGTTTAAATCAAGGAGAGCTTTTTTAGTTCTATTCTAAAAAGTAGATTCTCTTTCAATTATACTGGTTTCTAATTCAATAGTTCTTGGGGTAAAGGGTAAATACTCTTTTCGGGCAACCATTTCTTCTAAAAGTAATTTGAAGGCTTGTTCTCCCATTTCGAAACTAGGCTGGTCAACTGTGCTAAGTTTCGGAGTAATAACTTGCGACATAAACCAATTGCTAAAACCAATAATTTTTATTTGTTCAGGCACTTTTATTTGATGTTCATTAAAATGAGCCAAAACACCAACAGCAACCAAATCAGTAATTACAAAAATCCCATCTACATCTTTGTGTTCCTTTACTATTTTTTCTGCAAATTGTTTGCCTTCTTCAAACGTTACATTTTTACAAGGGTAAACTAAACTTGAATCAAATGGAATATTATGATCTTCTAAAGCCTTTTTATAACCTAAAAATCTATCAATAGCATTTTGTGGATTTAACGGACCTCTAATATGGGCAATTTTTTTACATCCTTTATCAATCAAATGTTTTACCGCTTGGTAAGCTGCTTTCTGATCGTTGATAACTACTTTTGAACTAGGTATGAGTTTCGAAATTTTATCAAACTGTACAAACGGAATTTCTCTATCTATAATTTGTTGCAAGTAAATTTCATTATTCGTATCGTTAGAAAGTGAAATAATAATACCATCTACACGTTTATTTATCAGTAATTCAATCTGCTTTTTTTCTAATTCTAAAGATTCATTAGATTGGAGAATAATGACTAAATAGCCGTTTTTTTCAGCTTCTTCAATAATTCCTTTAATCACATTTGAAAAAAAATGATGTACTACTTCTGGAATAATAAGACCAATAGTCTTAGATTCTTTAGTTCTTAGATTGACTGCAAAACTATTTGGCGTATATTGTAAACTTGCAGCTAAGTCTAAAACAGATTGTCTAGTTTTTTCATTTACATCCGAATAACCTTTCAAAGCTTTGGAAACGGTTGTTACTGAAATGCCTAAAGTTTCGGCAATTTGTTTTAGCGTAATTTCTTTCATATTACAAATATGCTAAAAAATTCCAAATGATACTAATTCTTAATCGAAAACGTTTTCGGAGTTTTCGAAAACGTTTTCGGTAGTAATTTCATAAAAATATGTTAATTTAATTTTTACATTCGAATTAATTAACAACTAAAATTACTAATCAAATAATTATTCAAAAATGAAAAAAATTACTAGTTTTTTGAAAAAATCGATTTTTATTATAGCCATTTTGCTATTCCATCAATCATTTGCTCAAAATGGTTCTTTGTCAGGAAAAGTAACTGACGCAAAGGGTTCGCCAATAAATGGTGCAAGCGTTTCTACTGGAAGTAAAACAACAACTACAAACGAAGAAGGTAGTTTTGTGCTTTCTGATTTGCAAAACGGATTAACAAAAGTTAAAGTGACTATGTCTGGATTTGCAGACTTAAAAAAGGAACTTGAAATTAATGGAAGTACAGTTTCCGATTTTCAATTAGAGGAAAAAGCGTCCAATATTGACGAAATTGTAGTTACAGGAGTAGTTCGATCTGCTACTAAATTACAATCTAGTGTTTCAGTAAGTTCTGTTTCAGGAGCACAAATAGAACAAGCAGCTCCAAGAGCTACCGCAGAAATTTTCCGATCAATTCCTGGTATTAAATCAGAATCTACAGGAGGAGAAGGTAATGCAAATATTACTGTTCGTGGAATACCTGTGGCTTCTGGTGGAGCAAAATTTTTGCAAATTCATGAAGACGGAATGCCAGTTATGCAATTTGGTGACGTAGCATTCGGTAACGCCGATATTTTTATTAGAGCAGATCAAACGGTACAACGAGTAGAATCAATTAGAGGAGGTTCTTCTTCTACATTAACTAGTAACTCTCCAGCAGGTATTATCAACTTTATCAGTAAAGATGGTAAAAAAGAAGGAGGTAGTTTGTTTCAATCTGTAGGATTAGATTACGGAAATAATCGTACAGACTTCGAATATGGTTCGCCATTATCAGAAACACTTCGCTTTCATATTGGTGGGTTTTTCAGACAAGGTGAGGGTCCAAGAAATGCGGGTTACACAGCAAATGTTGGAGGACAATTCAAAGCTAATATGACAAAAGAATTCGAAAAAGGGTATGTGAGATTATATTTTAAATATCTAAATGACAAATCAATTGGATATTTACCTATGCCAGTGAATGTGTCTGGAACTAACGCTAATCCAAATTGGAGTTCAATAGCAAACTTCGATATTTTACACGATACGCCACATAGTGCTTATTTTCAAGATATGTTATCTATTGGTGCAAATGGAGAAAGAAGAAGAAGTAACATGTCAGACGGAATGCGCCCAATAGCAACTTCTTTTGGTGGAGATTTGTCTTTTGATTTAGGAAACGAATGGAAAATTGATAGCAAATTCAGACAAAATTACAATAAAGGCCGTTTTGTTTCTGCTTTTCCAGCTGAAGTTACTAATGCAGGTGCTATTGCAGCTAGTTTTGGTGAAACCAACTTAACTTACGCAAATGGTCCACAAGCGGGTCAAGTGTTTGATAATAATGCTTTAGTAATGAGAATTCATACTTTTGATACAGAAATTAACAACTTCAACAACTTCACGAATGACATGAAATTAACTAAAAAAATAGGTAATTTCGATGTAACATTAGGATATTACAAAGCCTTCCAAAACATCTCAATGTCTTGGTTATGGAATTCTTACTTGCTAGAAGCTAAAGGTGATAATGCCGCTTTGTTAAACGCAGGAGCGAATTCAGTTAATGGATTATATGCTTATGGTGTACCATTTTGGGGGAACTGTTGTACAAGAAATTATGATGCAAACTATGATATCACAGCACCTTATGTAGCAGGTTCGTTGAAAGCAAATGAGAAATTAACTGTTGATGCAAGTGTGCGATTTGATTCAGGTAAAGCTCGTGGTTCTTATGCAGGATCCACACAATCTTTAAATTTAGATGTAGATAATAATGGAACTATTGAAGGTCCAGAAGCTAGTGTGTCAGTGGTAGACAACGCTAACAGAAAACCAATCAATTACAATTATGATTATGTGTCTTACTCTTTTGGTGCGAATTATTTATTAACAGAATCTCAGTCAGTTTTCGGAAGATATAGTCGTGGTGGTAGAGCGAATGCAGATCGTTTGTTATTTGGTCCAAATGTATTAAATGATGGTTCAGCAGTTCCAGGTTTAAGTGCAGATATGGTGAATCAAGCAGAATTAGGATATAAAAGAAGAGGAAATAATGCTTCTATTTTCGCAACAGCTTTCTACGCAAATGTATCTGAACAAAACTGGGATTTCGGAGGTTCAGGAGGTGGAATTAGACAAATTCAAAGAAAATATAATTCATATGGTTTAGAATTAGAAGGGAATTATAAAATTAATAGTTTCTCTGTTAATGGAAGTGTAACGTATACTAAAGCAGAAATTGCAGACGACGTAGTTACTCCAACTTTAAATGGAAACAAACCAAGACGTCAAGC
>JAULXA010000175.1:0-6176 GCA_032118875.1 Flavobacterium sp. | reverse complement strand
ATAAAATAAGGCAATTTGAAAACGGTAACTTTGTTTTTCGAATCAAAGCAATATAATTTTTCTGAAGTTGAAAGCCCAATGATTTTATCTTTAAATTTTTGAATTTTTATTAGAAAAAGCGTTTCATTATTGTGTTTTAATTCTTTACTTTTCCCATCATTAGTTACTGCAATTAATCCATTATTTGTAGCGTAATAAATAGTGTTATTTATAGCATTGTATTCTGTAGACTTTCCGTTTGTGTTTATTAATAATGCCACTTGATTAAATCCTGAGAAATTAACGTTTTTGTTTTTTTCATAGATAAAATCCCAATTGCTTTTTAAATTTTTGTCGATATAAAAAATACCAACTAATCCGCTTGCTGCAAATGAAAAATATTTGTGATCTACTTTTTTTACATCTTTTATAGCAATTGAAAACTCGCTTTTAATCTGATTGTTCTTATTTAGAATGTTGAATTTTATATAATTGAAAAACACATTTCCATTTATAGTGTCAGCAAAAATCTGGCTAATAGAATGATTGCTTTCTGTTTCAAAAATTTTCTCAGTTTGTAACTTTTTACAGTTGAGTTTGTAAACTAAATCCTTTTCTGCGCCGATGAAAATTTCGTTTTTACCTAAGGCTAAAGATTGTGGTCTGGGCTGTAAATCGATATAATTATTAGTGAAATCTTGAATAAATAAAACACCTTTATTTAAAGTGGAAACCCAATAATTTTGTTGTTTGTCTTTATAGACAAAAGAAATATTTTGATCCGTAAAATAGGTTTTACTTTTGGTTGTATTTAAATCATTTTTATAAACGCCATTGGGTGTACAAATCCAAATGGAACTATCAGTTATTGCAGTATTCTGAATAAAATCAGGAGCATTATTCAATTTGTGTTTTGAAAATTTATCGTTTTCAAAACTATAATATGTACTATTCGATTTGGAATTAATAATTAATTTGCCGTTCCAAGTGTTTATAATGGGTGTGATTATTTCTTCGTTAAACGAATTAGGTAAAGGGTGTTTTTTAATTGCGTTTTTGGCACCAAGTTCGTATAAGTAATCGCCTAAAACATAGAATTTTTCTTTCGTAGCAAAACAAAATTGGATTTGTTTATCAGAAATAGAATGTTTGTATTTTAATTGTAATGTTTTTAAATCGTAAACTAAAATAACATTCAGTTGAATAAGGAATAATTCGTTTTTTATGATTCCGAATTTAAAATAGCCTAGTGAAGTGGGTTGTTTTAAAGCTTTAATGCTCTCTTTTTCTACGTAATATAAATAACCGTCGAAGTTGCAATACCAAACTCTTCCAAAACCATCTTCTGCAATGCAGGAACCTGATTTTGAAGTTTGGAAATCTGCTGTAAAAACTTTTGTGTTGTTTCCATCATATCGACACAAACCTTTACCGGTTGCAAACCACATAAATCCTTTACTGTCTTGAAAAATATCGTACACGCTATTTGATGGAAGTCCGGAAGCTTTGTCAATAGTTATACTATACGGATTTTGACTAACGCCTAAATTCGTAATAAGTAAAAACAAGGAAAGTATAAGTATTCGCAAGGATTCTGATTTTAAACAAATGTAATAAATACTAAATTAATTAATATGGCCAGTTTGTGAAACTACCTTTTTAATTTACGTAAGCCTATTTGGTAAACCGAAAAGTACCTTTCGTAAACTCGTTAAATAAGCACTTATTATTTTAAATATTTTTATCTAGTAAATGTGTAGAATATGAGGCTTTCAGACATAATTATGAAGAAATATAAATTGGAGCTCTTGCTTATCGCGATATATTGTTTGTTGTCCCTAATTGTGTTTCATTTTGTATTATAGTCTCGTTAACTGAAAACCTTGTTTGGTAAACTTGTTAAAAAAATAATTTGATTCACTTGTTAGTTTTGTCTCGAACTTTAAAATTTCATAATTATGAAAACAAGATTACTGTTATTTTTAATGGCATTTTCATTTGCCAATGCACAAATAAATGTGTCCGAAGGATTTGAATCTGGATTTCCAGTAGGATGGACACAAGAATTAACTGACGGCGTAGTGACAAATACTAGTAGTTGTGGTGGTACACAATCTGTGAGAGCAAATTATTATGTTAATGCTTATGCTATTATATATACTTCAAGTTATGTGTCTAATGGTTTGGGAATTAATCTTTCTTTTGTGTCAAGAAAATCAATAGGTGCGTTTTTTGGATATCAATATCTCTATTACGAGGTAAATGGATCGGGTACTTGGAATCAAATTGCGTCCGTTTATTCCGATTTTTCAACATGCACTCCAGTAAATGCAACAATTGCTGCAGGAGTTATTCCTAATGGTGCTTCTGTTAAGTTTAGAATGCAAGTTAATAGAGCTAGTGCAAGTAATAATAATTATGTGTTTTTTGATAATTTTTCTGCTGTCCAGCAAGTGCCAATTGTTCCTCAGGCAATTGCAGAATATAGTTTTAATAATACGTATAATAATCTTTTAGGTTCTGCTCCATTTGCATCAAATTCAGGAACATCTTTTACTACCGATAGACATGGGAATACTACTGGCGCTATAAATATCAATAATACAGGAACTACTGCTACAATAACCGGATTACCTTATGGTGCAAATAGTAGATCTATTTCGTTTTGGGTAAAAAATAATTTATTTCAACCTTATGCTAGTATGATATCTCATTATGGCGCTGAATTTCAAGGATATACAACTTATTACACAAGTAGTCAAACTACATTGTTTGCAAGTAATGTAAATACAATTGCAAATACAACATGTGTAAATGGAACTTGGTATCATTATGTATGTACTTATGATGGCACAGTATTAAAAATATTTAAAAATGGAGCGTTAATTTCTACCAGTGCAGCTGTAACGTTGGCTTCTGTTAATAATTCTGATATTTTTACACTTGGTTTATATGCTGATGGCTCTGCTGGATCTTTTAACGGAGCCATCGATGATTTGAAAATATACAATTACGCATTATCTCAAACAGAAATTACAAATTTAAATACAAGTAACATGCTTGCTTCAGAAAGCTTCAATACAAACAATTTAGAAGTTGGTTTGTATCCAAATCCGGTTAATGATATTTTAAATATTGATACGAAAGAGGAGATTTTATCAGTTGAAGTATTTGCTTTACAAGGTCAGAAAGTGATGACATCAAAAGAAAATACAATCAATGTTGCTGAATTGCCTGCGGGAATTTATTTAGTACGAATTGAAGATGTGAACAACAACATCGCAACAAAGAAAATTATTAAAAATTAGGTTGGTTTAATTAGTTTGAATTAAAAAGGGTTGACAATTGTCAACCCTTTTTTTATATATCGTCTTCCAAATACATTTTTCGCACTCTTTTGAATAATTCACTGGAGTATACAAAGTCGGTAACCGCTGCATTGTCCGTTTTGAAAATTTCTTTATTGCTGCCTTCCCATTCTAATAATCCGTTTTTTAAGAAAACAATTTTCTCGCCAATTTCCATTACCGAGTTCATATCGTGGGTGTTAATCACCGTTGTGATGTTGTATTCTTTAGTAATTTCTTGAATTAAGTTGTCAATAACAATTGCCGTTTTTGGATCTAATCCAGAATTCGGTTCATCGCAAAATAAATATTTCGGATTGTTTACAATCGCTCTAGCAATCGCTACACGTTTTTGCATTCCACCAGAAATTTCAGATGGTTTTTTATGATTGGCGTTAATTAAATTAACTCTGTCAATTACAAAATTAACACGTTCTTTAATTTCTAAAGGTGTTTTATTAGTAAACATTTTTAAAGGGAAACCAATGTTTTCTTCCACAGTCATACTGTCAAACAAAGCACTTCCTTGAAAAACCATACCAATTTCGGTACGAATATCACGTTTTTCGTCTTTGTTCATGTCTTCATAAACTCTGCCATCAAATGAAATATGACCGCTATCTACTTGATGAACGCCTAATAACGATTTTAAAAAAACCGTTTTTCCAGAACCACTTTGTCCAATTACTAAACTGGTTTTACCTGCTTCAAAACTAGTAGAAATACCTTTTAAAACCATTTGGTCTCCAAAGCTTTTTTTAATGTCGTGTACTTCAATCATTAGCTTAAAAGTAATTGGGTTAAAATATAATTCATCAAAATAATCACTACTGATGTCCAAACAAAGGCAACTGTACTGGCTTTACCCACTTCCAACGCGCCACCTTTCATGTAAAATCCATGAAAAGAAGGAATGGTTGCTAATAAAAAAGCAAAAACTAATGTTTTAATAAAAGCATACACAATATGGAAAGGAATAAATTCGTTTTGAATTCCGGTAATAAATTCTTGACTTGTAGTGAAACCACCATAAACACCGGCTAAATAGCCACCAAAAATCCCTAAAAACATTGCAATTCCAATTACAAACGGATACAAAGTTGCGGCAATCATTTTAGGAAAAACTAAGTAATTTAAGGCATTTACACCCATAACTTCTAACGCTTCAATTTGTTCGGTAACACGCATAGAACCAATACTAGAAGTAATAAAAGAACCCATTTTTCCTGCCATAATGATAGAAATAAAAGTAGGTGCGAATTCTAAAACTATAGATTGACGCGTAGCAAAACCAATCAAATATTTTGGAATTAAAGGATTCGTTAAATTCAAAGCCGTTTGAATCGCTACAACTCCACCTACGAAAAACGAAATAAAACACACAATTCCAAGCGAATCAATAATTAAATCGTCAATTTCTTTTAAGATAAGTTGTTTCATCACGCTCCATTTAACAGGACGATTGAAAACGTCTTTCAGCATAATGAAATAGCGACCAATTTGCGATAAATATCTAATCAACATCATTTGTTTGTGTTCGGTTTTCGGGTTATAGTATGCAGTAAAAATACTATTTTTTGTTTGAATTTTACTTTAAAGTTTAAAACAACTTTTCTTTCATTTTTTTCCAACGATAGTTTCTTATCCATTTGGCTTGTTCGGAAGTTACAAATAATTGTTTTCCTGAAGATTTGGCTTTCCAAAATCCCATAATATAATCGATAAACAAGAAAGGTTTTCCTTTTCTGCTTGCTAATTTTAAAGATGCAATTGCGGTAATGAAAATTCCGTAACCTAAACTATAAAAAGCTTCACCTTGTTTGTAGCGAGCCGCTTTGTTATAACTGGCACCAGTTGGTTTTAAATGTTTTACATGTAAACTTTCATCTGTAACGACTTTCCAATTATAAAATTCACATAATAATTCGTCTACAGTATCCCAACCCATTGCTGGTTTTAAACCTCCAATTTGTTTGTATGTTTCTTTTCTGTAGGCTTTTAAAGCGCCACGAATATGGTCTTTATCTGTTAGGTTTTCTAAAATCCAATCGCCATTTTTCTCGATATAGCAAAAACCTCCAGCCATTCCGATTTTAGAATCAGATTGGAAATGTTTAATGATAGTTTCGAAATAATTGTTTGGAAAAATTAAATCAGCATCGACTTTTACGATAATATCATAATCGTCATCAATATGTTTTTCACCTTCATGAAAAGCCTGAATCACCTTGCTTCCTGGAAGATGAATCGCATCCGATTTTTTGTTTACCAAAGTAATAAACGGAAATTTTTCAGAAAAAGAAGTTACAATTTCAGCTGTGCTATCCGTAGAACTATCATTCACCACAACAATTTTCGATGGCAAAACGGTTTGCTCAACTAAAGATTGTAAAGTCAAAGCCATAAAAGCTTCTTCGTTATATGCAGGAATGATAATGTAGTATTTCATCTGATTAGTCACTATTTATTGGTCACTCTTTCAGCGTAAACTAAATAATATCTTGGTGTAAACCATCTTAATAACGGACGGAAACCAATTTTTTTCACAGGATGCGTGAATTTCACACTATCGATAATTTTGAAGCCTGTTTTTTCTAACAACCATTCCAATTGCCAATCTTCAAATTCGTGATAATGTCTGTCCCATTTGTCGGTTTTACTTCTGTAAGCCGATGAAAACCATAATCGTAAAGGAATAGAAATTAAAACTTTATCACATTTTACGTTTTCTAAAATAGTATACGGATTTAATAAGTGTTCGAAAATTTCAAAACCTGTAAACACATCGTAATTTTCTTCGCGTAAAGCAGTTTGATTTTTATCTAAATCTTCACCATTTGTGTTTATAAC
>JAULXA010000174.1:0-3918 GCA_032118875.1 Flavobacterium sp. | reverse complement strand
TTTTATAAAATCTAAAATAAAATAAAAAAGGTTGTCTAAATAATTTCAGACAACCTTTTTTAAAAACTCAATATGTATTTATTCAATAATAATAGTTTTAGTAGCTTTACCTTGATTTGTGATTACTTCTACAAAATAATTTCCTTTTGCTAAAGATTTAATTTCGATAGTTTTATTATTTTCTGATTTTATGAATTGTCCTAAAGAGTTGTAAATGTTTACTTTTTCAAAAGTTAAATTATTTTCTAAATTTATTTTTATAAAGTCAGAAGTTGGATTGGGATAGATTGAAAAGTTATCTAAAACAAAGGTATCAGAATGTAATAATGCTGATAAATCATAAACTCGTACATGTCCTGAATAAGAACCATTTCCAATATTTAGAGGTGCTCCATTTGCTATAACTGCTCCATTAGCAGACAAACTAACACTCAGTCCACTCAAATCAGAAGCCGCTTCACCATTAATATCGGCACCTACTTGTGTCCATACATTAGCTACATTTTTATACACCCGAACATGACCTGAATTAGTACCATTTCCTGCATTATGAATAGCACCAATAGCTACCACAGAACCATCAGATGATAATGAGACACTATAACCACTTGCATCACCAGCAGCTTCTCCATCTATGTCATTACCAATTTTTATCCAAGTTCCAGAAATATTCTTATATACTCGTACATGACCGGAATTAGAACCATTTCCATCATTATAAATAGCACCAATAGCTACTACAGAACCATCAGATGATAACGAAATACTATAACCACTTTCATCATCAAAGGCTTCACCATTTATATTGGCTCCTACTTGTGTCCAAACTCCAGAAATATTTTTAAACACTCTAACATAATTTGAAAAATCATCAAAAGCTCCAAAAGCAACAATAGAACCATTAGATGATATAGAAACGCTTGAACCTGCTTTATCACCATTAGATGCTCCATTTATATTACCACCAACTTGTGTCCAAACTCCTGAAATATTTTGAAATACTCTGACATACCCAGAATCAGTACCATTTACATCATTCCAAGGTGAACCAATAGCTATAAAAGCACCATCAGATGATAACGAAACACTCCATCCATTAAAATCATTAGCTGCTTCACCATTAATATCTGCTCCAATTTGAGTTTGTCCAAAAGAAATTACTGAACTAAAAAGTAATAAATAGTATATTTTTTTCATCTCTATTTTATTTTTTACAAATGTAGAATTTAAAAATACTTTTTTTCTAAAATCTGAAAGTTTTCAACATATATTAAAAACAACAAAAATATTTTTTAATTAAATTTAAATTATTGATGGTTATTATAGCGTGTTAATATGTACGATAAATTTATTTTCAAATGTTGTTTTTTAAACTTATTGTAAGTTATACAAAGTAATAAACAATGTTAATTTAATGTAAAGTGTTCGTTTTCAATTTGATTGAATTTTAAATTAAAATCTTATTAACAACTGTTAAAATCTAAAAGTAGTTATCCTTTGTATAAAACTAAGTTTTCAAAATTTGTTAATAACCATGTAAAAACTATTGATAAAAAAACAATAAGATGTAACAACTAAATTAGGATTTGTAGTTTGAGATTTTGATTACAATTTTTATTCCGACATCCAAAAAAAACTTCTTACATTCTATATTTAGTTATTAACATGTTATGTTAAATTAAGTTTAACTGATTATCAAGCAATTGCGATTTTCTATTAACAATGCACTTTTTATGTTAAAATTTTTTAGAATTCTTACTTTACTTCTACCTTAATAATAAATACAAATTTACTTCTTGATACAGAGGATATTGATTATTTTTGTCAAACATTATTAACAACACAACACACACTTATGACTATCTCAATTGGTAACGACCACGCGGGTCCAGACTACAAAAGCGCCATTGTTGACTATTTAGAAAACAACAGACATGAAGTTATTAACCACGGAACGGACACTTTTGAAAGTGTAGATTATCCTGATTTCGGACATGCCGTTGCGTATGATGTGGAAAGTAAAAAAGCGCATTTCGGAATTGTAATTTGTGGTTCAGGAAACGGAATTGCGATGTCGGCTAACAAACACCAAGACATTCGTGCCGCTTTATGTTGGACGAAAGAAATTGCAGAATTAGCACGTCAACATAATGATGCGAATATCATTTCTATTCCAGCACGTTATACTTCTATTCAACAAGCGGTTGAAATGGTTGATACTTTTTTAAATACAGAATTCGAAGGCGGAAGACACGCGAATAGAGTCAATAAAATTGCTTGTAAATAATCAAAAACTTAAAAACAATTCAAATGGAAGTCGTAAAAATAGATTTGAATTGCATTAAAAATAGTTATAAAAAACGATCATGTGATTCTCATAAAGGAACACATGGTCATGCTTTGTTGATTGCTGGTAGTGAAAATAAAATGGGAGCTGCAATTATTGCTTCCAAAGCATGTTTACGCTCTGGTGTTGGATTGTTAACAGTCGTTTTTTCTCCTGAAAACAAAAGTGTTCTTTTCAATTCTATTCCAGAAGCGATGTATGCAAATTCTTGTGTGATGAACGATTTATCACATTATAATGCTATTGGAATTGGTCCTGGAATTGGAGTCGATGACATCAGTTTACAATATATTTACGAATTGAACGAAAATAAACTTCCTGTTGTTTTTGATGCTGATGCTTTGACTTTAATAGCGAAATACAAAATTGATTGGAAGAACTTTAATTTTCCATTTATACTTACGCCTCACCCAAAAGAGTTTGACCGATTATTTGGCGAACATCATTCAGAATCTGAAAGAAGAATTACAGCGATTCAAAAAGCTAAAGAACTAAATGGAGTCATTGTTTTAAAAGGACATAAAACGTTTATTACTAACGGAATTCATACTTTTGAAAATACTACTGGAAATTCAGGTTTAGCAAAAGGTGGTTCTGGTGATGCCTTAACAGGAATGATTACTTCGTTTTTAGCACAAGGTTACACCATCTTAGATGCAGCTAAATTAGGCGTTTATCTTCACGGATTGGCGGCAGACATTACACTTAAAAAACAAAGTGAAGAAAGCATGTTAATAACTGATGTTATTGAAAATATTGGATTAGCTTTTAAATGTTTGAATTCCGAAATACAATAAAACAATCTGAAGTATAGCAATCGTATAAAAAGCGATTATAAAAGAAAATTTATTGGTTTTGTGTTTGAAAAGATACATGCCTAAAACACCTCCAATAGTTCCACCAACACCAGCCAATAAAAGTAAATTGAATTCCGAAATGCGTCTTTTATTGTTTTTAGCTCGCCATTTATCGTAGCCATAAGTGAATAAACAGAGGCAATTTATCACAATTAAATAAATAAATAGTACTTCCAATAGCTAATAATTTTGTTCAAAGATAGTATTTTAGCACTTTTAATTATACATATGACTACAATTCAATTCATACAAAACCAAACCAACATTGTTGTTAAAAGCATTGAAAGCACTTTAAAATTACTTTCAGAAGATTGTACCATTCCTTTTATTTCCCGTTATCGAAAAGACCAAACTGGAAATTTAGATGAAGTGCAAATTGAGCAAATTGCCAAGCTAAACAAGCAATTTATCGAAATTACAAAACGAAAAGAAAGCATTTTAAAATCGATAGAAGAACAAAATGCGCTTACACCAGAATTGAAACAAAAAATAGACAACTCTTTCGATTTACAGGAATTGGAAGATTTCTATTTACCGTATAAAAAGAAGAAAAAAACCAAAGCCGACACCGCTCGTGAAAACGGATTAGAACCGTTGGCGAAAATTATCATGAGTCAGAAAAGTGATGATGTGGAATTTTTAGCTTCAAAATATCTAAACGATAAAGTGGCGAATGAAGATGAAGCGTTACAAGGCGCTCGCGACATTATTGCC